>DASPMT010000344.1:0-2830 GCA_035626935.1 Phycisphaerales bacterium
CCCGCTGAACGACACGCCGCCCGGCGCATCCATCCACTCCTTCGGCACGCCTGCAAACAGCATCAGGTCCGTCCCGCCGGCCTGCCCGGCCGCCGCGGGCTTCTCTTCCTCGTAGACGAACATCGTGCGCACCGACCGCAGAAAGTCGCTCGCCACCCACGTGTGCGGCATGTCGCCGATCCACTTGCCGGCGCCACGGTCCTTGTGCACGATCTCGGCCCAGTGCAGCCAACCGTTCGCGCTGGTGTCGCCCGCCTTCCGCGGCGGCAACTGGTCCTGCAAGTACCACTTCACCGACTCCCATGCGCGCTCGCGCTGCCCCAGCATCACCAGCGTGCCGACGATCCGCCACTCGTACGGCGTGTAGTCGACGTACTCCGCCCGCCCGTCGCGCCGCGCCTCGAAGAACGACCACCACCGCTCGAACGTCGCGTCGTACCACTCCCTGGGCAGGTCGTGCAGCGCGCCGCACGGGTTCACGGCGATCGTCGTGCTCGTCGCGTCGAAGTCCCCAAGCTCGACGCACCCGGGGATGTACGCAACTCCATGCGCCGCGCGGGCCGCCTCGACCGAGCCCCTCAAACACGCAGCCAAGTCCGCCGCGGCGGCGCTAAACCGCTCCGCAGCGTCCTGCTTCTTCAGGACGCGCGCCAAGTACGCAGCGTCCCGCAACCCCTTGAGCGTAAAGAAGTCGTCCCAGTAGCTGTGCCTCGGCTTCGCCGAGTACCCCTCGTGGCTGATCGACTCAGGCATAAGCCCGAAGAACGCGCGCACCGGGACCGGCCGCTTCCCCGGCTCGGCGCGAACCGCCTCGCCGGCAAACCCGGCGCCCTTTCGCTTGCCGCGCTCGGCCTCGATGTGCTCGACCGCTTTCTCGACCGCCCCGAAGTGCTTCAGCGCAAACGCGTCATCACCCGTGAACCGGTGATACTCGGCCAGGGCGTAGATGAGCTGCCCGTGCGAATCGTTCTCGACAACGGGGTCAGCCCCGCGCCCGTCCACCACGCACGGCACCGCGCCGCTCGGGAACTGGTACCCGGCGTACCAGTCGATGAACCGCTTCACTTCATCGGTCAGCCCGAACTCCAGCAGCGCCGCCGAAGTGAGCGCGCCGTCGCGGATCCACGACCGCTCATACGACCGCGACCCCGGCTGGAACCCGTGCCCGTCGCGGTTGATCAGGATGTACGCCAGGCTCGCTCGGATCGACGCCGCGAGCTGCTCGTTGCCGGGGGGGAGCTGGAACGACGCGCCGTTGAGCCGCGCTTCCCACGCCTGCCGCGCCCGCTTCTCCAGCGCTTCAAACTCGTTCACCGTGAGCGCCGCCGCAGGCGAGCCGGGTGCCGCCGCGGCGGACCGCACGACAAACGACCGCGACTCACCCGGCCCCAGCGCGAGCGGATAGCTCCGCGCAGCGCTCGCCGCGCCGTGCGGGTCGTTCACCTCGCGCACCTCGCTGCGCCGCGGGGAGAAGACCAGCATCGCCTCCCCGTCGTCGAATCCGTGCAGCCGCGTCGCGCCGTCGCCCGACAGCGCCACAGAGTGTGCGCCGTCCACCAGCAACTCGTCGCCCCGGTGAACGATCGAACGCACCCTGGCAACCCCGCCCGGGTTGTTCAGAAACTGCCACGGTGGGTTCACCTGGAACGGCCGAAGCCCCAGGTGCAGCACCCCGTTCACCGGCGACGTGCCGTGGTTCTGAACGTCGTACCGCGCGACGACCGCGCCACCCTCCGCGAACGCCCGCGTCGTCAGCGTCAACGCTCCGTTGCGCCGTGTGATGGTGACCGCCGGCAGCCCGCCGGCGGCCAGCCGCGGCGGGTCGCTGGTGAACTCCACGCGCGCGCCGCCCGCCTCCAACGCCGTGGCCAGCATCGGGCCGCCGCGCCAAAGCTCTACCTCTCCCTCCTCATTGATCAGCGCCTCTTCGGCACGCTCAACCTCTCCCAGCACCGTCCACGACGATTGACGCCCCGTGAAATACCGCGGCATCTCGTGGGCGGCGTGATCCGCGGCGATCAGCGGCCACACCCCGAGGTTCTCACTCGACGCGGGCCGCGTCAGGAAGCCGACTTCCGCGATCCCCACCGCGCGCGCCCCCGGCTTCGACGGCTCGATGCGCAGGTACCGCGCCGTGGTGTCAGGGATATCGGCGTAGCTCCGCCGGACACCGGTCAAGGCGCCCCCCGTCCACACCGTACGCCACGCCCGACCGTCCGTCGACGCCGCAACCGTGTACGCCGCGATGCCTCCCTCGCCCATCCAGTCGATGCGCAGGGCATCAAGCTCCCGTTCGCTCCCGAAGTCGACAGTCAGCGCGGGCGGCACGTTGTCGTCGTCCATCCAATGCGTGTCGGCTCTGCCGTCGATCGCGTGCGCCGCCGGGTGCTCGGGCGCTGCCGAGCTCGCCGTCGCGACCGGCCTCCCGGTGTACGGCGCCGGCGGCGGCAGCCGACGGAACTCAAGGTCCGTCACCGTGACGGCCCCGTTGCCGCCGCTCGACGAAGCGACCACAATCTCGATCCCGGCGAGCGTGCGGATCTTCCGCCCGTTGAGCGGGCCCCACGCGAACTGAAAGTGCTTCGCCTTGTTGACGACGCGGGTCGGCGCCTCCGGCCACGCCATGTTGCGGCGCTTGACCCACCACACGCTCTCGCCCGGCTTCCCGTTCGCGTCAGCCGGCGCATTCAGCAGTTTCACTTCGAGATCGTTCGGCAGCCCCTTGCCCGTGAGTGTGAACGAGAGCTCGTAATTCTCCGGCAGTTCGATCGGCGCGGGGAACGTGAGCTGCGCGATCGCGAACCCCGACCCCTGCGTGAAGTTGTACAGC
>DASPMT010000345.1:0-4223 GCA_035626935.1 Phycisphaerales bacterium
CGACGCCACCTACTGCACCGGCCAGGTCATCCGCCTTGACGGCGGACGCTCGCTCGCTTAGTTCTCTTCTCCCCCGGCTCTGCGGGAGTGGGTGCCCGTCGGCTCCGCGGCGGGCGAACGAGGGTGCTACCTCGCCGGCGCAATCACCCCGCGGCACTCGCCGAACCCGATCCGCCGCATCCCCGACCGCTCGCACCAGCCGCGCATGATCACCTCGTCGCCGTCCTCAAGGAATGCGCGTGTCTCCCCCGTCGGCAACGTCAACGGCTTGCGAGGGAGCGGCTTGCCGTCCGGTCCGTTCCCCGCCCACGTCAGCTCGAGCATGCACCCGCGGCTCTCCGGCTCGGGCCCGCTGATGGTGCCGCTGGCGATCAGGTCCCCCGGCGTCATGTTGCACCCGTTGCTGGTGTGGTGCGCGATCATCTGCGGGAACGTCCAGAACATCCGCTGCAGGTTGCCGCGGCTGACGCGCACCGGCGCCTGGCCCGCCGCGCGCATCTTCGCCGACGACAGCAGCACCTCGAGCTGAACGTCCAGCCCCCAGTTGCGGTCCCTCGCCTGCAGGTACGGCAGCGGCTCCGGGTCGCCCTCACCGCGCTCGGGTCCGGCGACGCGGAACGGCTCGAGCACCTGGCGCGTCACGATCCATGGGCTCACGCTCGTCGCGAAGTTCTTCGCCAGGAACGGCCCCAGCGGCTGGTACTCCCACGCCTGCATGTCCCGGGCCGACCAGTCATTGACGAGCACGAACCCGAACATCAGCTCGTGCGCGCGGTCGATGCCGACCGGCTCGCCCAGCACGTTCCCGCCTCCGATCACGCAGCCGAGCTCGAGCTCGTAGTCCAGCCGCTTGCACGGCCCGAACTCCGGCTGCCCCTTCCCTTCCGGCGGCGCACCCGTCTGCCCCTTGGGTCGCCTGATCTCCGTCCCGCTCACCACGATGCTGCTGGCTCGGCCGTGGTAGCCGATCGGCACGTGCTTGTAGTTGGGCAGCAGCGGGTTGTCGGGCCGGAACATGCTGCCGACGTTGGTCGCGTGGTGCACCGACGCGTAGAAGTCGGTGTACCCGCCGAACGCGCACGGCTCGACCAGTTGCACCTCGCTCACGGCCAGGCACGCCTTCTCGCGCAGCCGCCGCGACTGCTGCCCGCCCGGCGCCCCCTCCAGCAGCCACTGCTGCACCGCCCGGCGCGTCGGCCCCCACGCCTCCGGCCGCTCCATCAGCAGCTGCGGCGCCGCGTGGTGGACGGCGTGGTGCACCGTGTGGAACAGCTCCTCATTCTCCTGCGCCGCGGCATCAAGCGCCCCCGAGTGCACGAGCATGTCCAAGTCCACCACCCGGTCCCCGACCGCCACCCCCACCTTCAGCTCGTCCTCGCTGTTGATGAACATCCCCAGCGGCAGGTTCTGCACGGGGAAGTCGGTTGCCGGGTCGTTGGCGGTCTCCACCCACGAGCGGAGCGACGGATCGAGCGTTGGGTCTTGCATGAACGGAGCGTATGTCACACGCCGCGCAGCATCAGGCCCCCGGCCGTCCCGGAACGGATCGGCGCACGCTCCACCCCGCCGTCTCACACCATGTACCCGAGCTTCTTCAGATCCTCGATGGGCTCGTCGAAGCTGCACGAACCGAAGCAGATCGCAAAGTCCTCCCGTGCCTCCTCGAGCTGGTGCGTCGTCAGGCGCAGGTCGCGCCAGGCGATCGCCCCCTCCTCGAAGCGGAAAGCGTTCGGCGAGGTCTCGTTGAGGATCCTGAGGATCGTCTCTTTGTCCGCGTTGGCTGCCCGCACGAACGCCGCCGCGAAGAAGACGTTCAGGAACCCGTGCATCATGTGCGACGGGCTGTCGGGCTTGTACGTCAGCTTCTGCACCGACCGCACCGGGTGGTGCAAGCCCGCCGTGCACTTGATCGGCACGTCCGCCGCGTTGAACGTGATCAGGAATTCCGCCACCCGCTCGGTGGAAGGGAACAGCTCCGGCGTCACGCCGCCGGTGCGGAGCTTGGCGCCAAAGCCGGTGCCCGCCAGCGCCGTCGCGAACGAGCGGAAGTCGCCGTCCACGGGAACCTCGAAGAACGGGAAGAGGTCCTCCGGCAGCTTTTCCTGCGCCACGTCGATGATCTCCGGCGTCTGGATCTTCACCTCGATCGTGTCGATCACCGCGGTGTGCGCGTGCTTGTGCGTGTGCCCGTCCCCCGCCTCGTGCGAGCGGTTGAACCGCTCGATCTGACGCAGCCCCTCCTCCAGCGGCCCGTCCAGCAGCACCGACAGCCCCCACGGCGCAGGCGCCGGCTGGTTGTCAGGCACGCACCCGTTGAGCAGGTACGGACGCGCCGCCTCCGACCACTCGTCCAAACGCGACAGCGGCACGATGAACCGCGCCACACCGGCGGCGTGCGAGCTCTTCTTCAGCCGGGCGAACTCCGCCACCGCCTTCTCCATCGGGAGCTGCGACGGCGGAAAGAGCCCGGCGTAATCGACCAGTCCGTGCAGGAACGTGTTGAGAGCGGTAGCGGCCATGCAGAAGCGTAGATGCGGAAGAACGCGCTTTGATCTAGTGACCGAGTGTGGAAACCGGCCCGCCCTCGGTCTAAAAGCAATCCGCAGCGTCGCCACCTTAAGGCATGGGCGCCGACGGCGCCCCGTCCGCCCGCCCGCGGCTGCTCAGAAGAGGCGCAGCGAGCACCTTCTCCGCCCGGAGCTCATCCCTTCTTGTTGTCGGCTTCGCTGAGCGTGCCCAGGTTCCGCAGGTCCGGCAGCACCCACGCGATGACCGCGACGATCAAGACCGTGCCGATCCCTCCCGATACCACGCTCACCACCGCGCCGAAGTACGCCGCCACAAGCCCCGACTCGAAGGCGCCCAGCTCGTTGCTGCACTCGATGAACAGCGAGTTCACCGCACCGACGCGCCCGCGCAGCTCGTCGGGCGTCCGCACCTGCACCAGCACGTGCCGGATCACCACCGACACCTGGTCGGCCGCGCCCGCCAGCAGCAGCAGCGCGACGCTCAGCCAGAAGCTCGTCGAGATGCCGAACAGCGCCGTGCACGCCCCGTAAAAGGCCACGCACCCCAGCAGCCACCACCCCGCCTTCTTGAACGGCGGCCGGTGCGCAAGCACCACCGCCATGACCAACGCGCCCACGTAGAGCGACGACCGCAGCACCCCGAGAGCTACGCCGTTCCAGCTGGGATCGACGTGCAAGACGTCCTTCACGTACACCGGAAGCAGCGCGGTCGCGCCGCCCACCAGCACCGCGAACAGGTCCAGCAGGAGCGCGCCCAGCACGCTCTTCTCACGCCGCAGGTGCCCCACCCCGGCCAGCAGCGACTCGGCCGACAGCTTCGCACCGCTCCGGGTCTGCGGCCGCGGCTTGAGCTCCACCGCCAGCAACCCGAACGCCACGCACAGCATCGAGATCGCCCAGTACGCGGGCCACACGCGGTCGGTCGCGTCGATGATCAGCCCTCCCGCGATCGGCCCCACCACCGCGGAAAACTGGAACAGCCCCGTGGTCCACTTGACGGCGTTCTCAAACTCCCCCTTCTCAACCAGCAGCGGCATCAGCGCGTTGCGGCTGGGACCGTTGAAGCTCCGCACGCACCCGGCCCCCACCAGCAGCGCCAGGTAGATCCACACCGGCCACTCCAGCGCCGACGCCAGCGTGAGCAGAAGCGCCAAACCGGCGAAGCCGAACTGCGTCACCACCACGATCTTCTTCCGGTCCACGGTGTCCACCGTGTGGCCCGCGACCAGCGCGAGCAAAACCACCGGCACGGCCCGGGCCAGCCCGGCGTAGCCGAGCATCATCGGGTCGTTGGTCCGCGCGTAGATCTCGTAGCCGATCGCCATCGCCAGCATCTGCAGGCCCATCGCCGAGCAGACAAACCCGGCGGCGAACCGCCGGTAGTTGACGCTGCGGAGCGCCGCGTACGGATCGTGAGCGGCCGGCGGCAAAGGCCCCGCCGGCGCAACCGGCGACTCGGGGATCTCGTTCTCTTCGTCGCCGGGCACGGCCGCAGCGTAGCGGCCGGTCTGCATCTACTCCACACGCCCGTCGAACACTGTTACCATTGGCCGGCTCGCGCACGACCGACACGCACCGCGCTGAGCCTCGGAGGGAAACAGAACATGGCATTCAAGGACTGGCTCAAGGGCGAGCTGATCGACATCGTCCAGTGGATCGACGACACCAGCAACACGATGGTGTACCGCTTCGACC
>DASPMT010000346.1:0-4015 GCA_035626935.1 Phycisphaerales bacterium
CCAGACGGCCGACCTGCTGTGAGGCGATCTGCGTCGACCCCGTCAGCAACGCCTGCTGCAGACGGATGGTCTCGTTCAACTGCTGGAACGGCTGAGTGACCCGAGTCCGAACCGTGTCACCGAGCGACGACAAAGGCCCACGGAACGCCGCGGCCAGACCCAGAGCCACAGCGACACTCTGGATGGGCCCCGGAAGCTGCGCGAAGGCCGACGCGAGTCCGCCGATAGCGGCACCGATGGGTACCAAGATCCCGGCAGCGACGCGGAGCGCGTCACCGAGAACCCCTACACCAGCACCCAATGCGGAGACTGGCCCGCCGGCTTCAGTCGACGCCCGGACGAGGTCCGCGATACCACGAGCCACAGGCTTCGCCGCGTCAACGGCACGCCGCAGCACGCCTGTGAAGTCGTCCCACAACTCGATGGCGGTGTTGATGCCCTCGTTGAGAACGCCTCCGGCAGATCGGGCGATGGTGCCGAACACGTCATTGATCGCGTCGCCGACAACGTTCGCCCGAGACTTGATGGCCTGACCGATACGGTCACCGAACAGTTCACCCGCAGCGATCGCGGTCTCCAACCCACGCGCCACGTTGTCGCCGTACTCCGCGACGAAGTTGGCGGAGCTGCGCACCAACGCCTCAAGCGGCGCGTCGATCGCTTCAAAAATCTCGATACCGGTCGTCTCAAGCTGAGACTTGAAGCCTTCCCAGGCGCCACCGAGCCCCTTCGTCTTCGCGGCGGCGACATCCGCCGCACCGCCAGCCCGGGTGACGGCAACCGACATGTCGTCGAACGCCTTGGCGCCTGACGAGGCGAGGCTGGTCGCGGTTGTGAGACCTTCGTTGCCGAACGCCACTGCCGCTGCCTCGGCAAAGGCAGCGTCCGTCAGGCGTCCCTTGGCCTTCGCCAGTTGCTCGGTGATCGAGCGGAGTCCCACGAACTTACCGGCCGCGTCGAACGCTTTGATGCCCAAGGTGTCCAACGCCTTTGAGGCCGGGCCGGAAGGCGCCGACAGAGAGGCGATCATCCCTCGCAGGGACGTACCAGCCTGCTCACCCCGGATGCCGTTCACTGCAAGCAGTGCGATAGCAGTGGTGACGTTGTCGATGTTCTCGCCGACGCTTCGCGCGACAGGGCCGACGAACTTCAGGGAGTTCGCCATGTCGGTGATCTCACCGGAGGCAGAGTTCGCCGCGTTCGCGAGAAGATCGGCAACATGCCCAGCCTGGTCGGCGCTCAAGCCGAACTGGTTCAAGGCATCCGACTGGATCTCAGCGGCACGAGCCGCGTCGATTTGGGCAGCGGCAGCCAGCTGAAGCGTGCCCTTCGCGGCGGTCATCGCCTGCTGGACCGTCAAGCCACCCTTGGCGAGCTCGGTCATCGCCGCCGCGGCATCAGCGGCGGACGTGGCCGGGAGGGTCATGTCGGCGCCGAGCTGCTTCGCCAGGTTGCCGACCTGGGTCATCTGCAGACCGGTGGCCTGAGTAACGCTCTGGAGCGTGTTCAGCTGGTTGGTGTACTCGATGCCGATCTGCAAGGCCTTCGACAGGCCCACAGCGGCCACAGCGGCGCCGCCAGCGACCGCCAGGCCGAGACCCTTGCCGAGAGCCCCAGCAATGCCCGAGGCGGACCTCAGGCCCGATTCGAGCCGCGAGGGGAAGAGGCGGAAATCCGGTGCCACCTCGATGTCGATCCGGCCGCCGGCCATTGCTCACCCCCGGCTAGACCAGTCCCATGCGACGGTCGAACTCGTCGCTATCCAGTTGTTCGCGGATCCGTTGCGGCTTCTGTGCTTCGGTCAGCTTCTGCAGGTACTCGTCGTACTTCTGCTCTGCCAGACCTTTGGGGCGCAGAGCAATGGGTGGGACGATTGGCTTCTTGGGAGGCTTGAGGCCTTCCGCGCGCGCTCGTTCCCGTTCTGCCTTGACGGCGGGATCATCCGGGTCGGTGATTCGTTGAATCCAGTCCAGATCCAACTGATAGCTCTGTATCTCCAACAGCTGCGCGGTGTTCTCCTCGTGTGCGCCCCACTCGGCTTCACCATCGGTGAGCAGGTCAGCTAGAGCAGACGTGCGCATCCGCGTGAGCCTTTTGACACGTGCCGCGAGATCCTCGGCGGGCGCGGAGGTCCACTCCTCGCGGAGGTCTCTGCCGTAGAACTGGTCGAAGTCGGTGAGGACGGCGTCCCACCACGGCCCGGCGACCGCAGTCAGGACGCCGAGGATTCCCCCGCGTCACCCGCAACCAGGAAGTTGATGATGTCCAGCAGAAGCTCGGTGGTCTGCTTGGCGTCGAGCGGTTGAGGCTGGGTCTCCAGTGCCTCGGCGAGCTCATCGCGCTCGGTCGGGTCCACAAGGAACGCGGACAGAGCGCCAACGAGGTCGCCCTTGTTGTAAGCCTCGCTGTAGGCGGCCAGCTGGGCGGGCGGTGCGGAACGCACGAACCGGAACCACTTACCACCGAACTCCATCTTCTTCTCGCCAAGAAGGCCGCGCTTCTGTAGCCAGTCCTGCATGCTCCACTCGGACGTGGACTCAGGCTTGGTCTTGCGGGTACTGCGGGCGCCTTGCGACATCGGTACTCCTAGGCGAGCGGGTTGTTGTCCGTGATCACCCGGATGAACGGCGAGCCGTCATCGGGAATCAGCGGGGAGATCTGCATGTCCCAGCCGTACAGCTGCTCGTCGTTCAGAACGTCGGTGGGCCGGTTCGCGAGCTCGGCCTTGCGCATCACGTAGGCCTTCTTCTTCGTGCCAGCCGTGACGCGCACGATCAGCGCGAAGTTCTCGGAGGCGCCCTCGACCCACTCGTATCCGCCGGCGACGGCGGTGATCGAGCCGCCGGTGAGGAGGGTGAGCGCGACAGCCTTCGACAAGTCGACGGGCCGCATGGTGATGGTGGCCTCCTCGTCCCCCTTACGGGAGGCGTAGGTGCCGGTCTTGTTGAAGATCGTGAACCGCTCGATCTCCTGGGTGCGCTCCACCGTGAAGCCCGCCTGGATACCACCGAAGGCGTCCCAACCGGTCAGGGTCGCAGCGAACACATCGGCCGGAAGGGCGGTGTTCGCGGGCGCGCGGAAAGCGTCACCATCCAGCCACACAACGGCCTTGGACGGGTCTGCGAAGTTGGACATCAGTCCTCCTGCACTGTGGCCCGTAGTCGGGCTCGGTACGTGGCTGGGCGCCTCGGAGGAAGTACTTGTGGGCGCGTTGGAGGACCGGGCCACCGCTCAAGGCGCCCACCCAACGGTGGCCCGGGGTCTTAGGTGTTTTTGACGGTGAGGACAGCGCGGGTCATGGCGCGGAACAGCGGATTGGACTCGCCGCGCGACACGTCCAAAGGAAGGGGCATCAGGTCCACTGGCCTGGCCGACCAGTGCATCGTCTCGAACGGCTCGTTGTGGGTGTATTCGAGAACCCGCTTCGCGCGGGACACGATCCGCCACACCACCGCTGAGGCCTCAAGCCCAGAGAACACGCCTGGAGGACACCAGGCGTCGATCTGCACGAGGGGCTTGTAACCGCCTCCGCCCATCGCCCCGATCGAGCCGGGAAACTGGACGGTGGCGAGCGGCTGAGTTACCGATGCGGGAAGCCCCTCGGAGAGGCGACCACCGCAAGCGGCCATAAACCCCGCGTCTGCGGCAAGCTTTCGCCTGACCGCCAGGTAGAACCAGGGGAGGTCCGATTCCACGGATCACCCCCGAGGCTGCCATCCCGTGTACCTGCCGTGCCGCATGGCCGCCTCGGTCAGGGAGGCGTGCGCTGGAGTATCACTAGTTCCGTACTCCTTGTAGGCCGCGTCGGGGTCCATGTCCACAACGGACACCCTGTCGCCGTCCACCTGAACTTCGATGCCGTTGCGGTATGCCCCGGTGAGGACCGGTGCATCTGCTTGGGCTTCGGATGCAATCTCTTCGGCGATCTGTACGCGCTCCGGGGTGGAGATGCGGAGCGCTTCCGCGATCGCCGCGGCCTTGAACACGGTGACGCGGGCGCCCATGTCAGGCGCTC
>DASPMT010000347.1:0-4682 GCA_035626935.1 Phycisphaerales bacterium
AAGAGATGAAGCCGGGCGGCATCACCGGGAACCCGATCGAGACCGTCGCCGACACGGAGCTGGTGCGCACGACGCCGACCGGTGAACGGTTCCTGGTCTGCCAGAGCCCCCGTCACGTGATCGTGCTGACGCGTCAACTGCTGTCGAGCGCCGACGACGCCGACCGCGTGCTGCTCTACAACCAACTCGTCAGCGACGACACCAAGCGCCGCGCGATCATGGAGGGGAACGACCCCGTCCGGGTCCTCGAGTACTTCACAGAGAACCGGGGCGAGATCCTCGACCTCCTGGCCGCGATGCCGATGGGCGAACTCTCGCCGGACATCTCCTACGAGCGGGTCGACGACGGCAGCGGTCGCGACCGCGAACGGTTGCGGGTGCGTTCGTCCCTGGCGCGGAAACTCGAGTTCACCGAGCTCTGGGTCCAGCGAGAGAAGGCCGGTCAGTACCGGCTGCTCTGGGTGAAGTGACCCGGCGGCACCCACGGCAGGCAGGCCGCGGGAGCGTCCGCTAAGCAGCCTTGGGGAATGACCTTGGGGGTCTTGCGGAACGGCTCGGCACGGGGCGGCCAATGATTGAAGCCGTGTCCGGTCGTGCGTCGAAATCTGTGTCCAGCATGAGCCCCTCCCCCACTTCCCTCTCCCGTCTTGCGGTATCGGTCGGCCTCTTCGCGGGGCTCGCCGGCGCTCCGGCCCTCGCGGGCAACGAACCGCTGGAAGGGGTGGTTCGAGCCTCGATGGGCAACGCCCGCATGGACAGGGCCCGCGTGGGAGTGGCCATCGTCGATTGCGACACGCGCGAGTCGCTCGCGTCGATCAACGCCGGCGACCTCTTCGCCCCCGCCTCGAACCTCAAGCTGATCACCTCTGGTGTCGCCCTGACGATCCTGAAGGACTTCGAGTTCAAGACCGGCTTCTCGGTGACCCCCGACGGCCGGATGATCATCAAGGGCGCCGGCGACCCGGCCCTGTGCGACCCCAAGCTGCTCGAGGAGCAGGGGTGGTCGGTCGAGCGCTTCATCGCCCGTGTTGTTGACGCCGCCCGCGCCGCCAGGGTGAGCGGCATCAAAGAGATCATCGTCGATGACCGCGTCTTCGAGCGCGACACGGCGATGATGCCCCCCGTGCACCCCACCTGGCCCAAGGATCAGCTCAACCGTTGGTACTGCGCCCCTGTGAGCGGCCTGAACTTCTTCACCAACGTGATCGAGCTCAGGGCGACCCCCGCGGGCGGCGCAGGCCAGAAGCCCAACGTCACCACCGAGCCGTCGGCGCCGTGGCTGCTGAACCTGGACCTCTCGTCGACGCGCACCATCAAAGAAGGCGGCAACTCGCTCTGGGCGCAGCAAGACCGCGCCGGCGCCGCCGCGGGCCTGTCGGCCGCGTTCTCGTTTAAGGTCTTCGGCGACGTGCGCAAGCCCATCACCGACCCCGTCGAGGTATCGGTCTCCCAGCCGGGTCTCCTCTTCGCCAGCCTCCTCTACCGGGAGCTGTGGCAGGCGGGGATGACCGCCGGCTGGCGCGGCGCGACACCGCCGCCTGTGCGGGCCGCCGCCGAAGCCGAGGACCTGCTCGCCGCGCAAGCCGCGCCGTTCGCGGTGATCACCACGCCGCTGTCGACGGCCCTTCGGCGCTGCAACGTGGACTCGCAGAACCTCTACGCCGAGTGCCTGATGAAGCGCACCGCCTACGAAGTGACCCAGCAGCCCGGCTCGTGGGCGACGGGCTCCCAGGTGATGACGATGCGCCTGAGCGAGAAGCTCGGCCAGGACGCCCAGGGCGTCCGCATCGTCGACGGCTCAGGGCTCAGCAAAGACAACCAGATCACGCCGATGGTCATGGCGCGATGGCTGGCCGTCATGCAGCAGGACAAGACCCAGGGCGCAGCCCTTCTGGCCAGCATGGCGCGCGAGGACCGCGACCGCAAGATGATCGACCGCTTCGCCGGCCGTCGCATCAACGGCACCGTCTACGCCAAGACGGGCTACATCAAGAACGTCCAGTGTCTGAGCGGCTACGTCGTGCTCGGCGAGCGGACGATCGCCTACAGCGTGCTCGCCAACGACGTCGGCTCGAGCGCGGGCCGGGTCAAGGACTTCCAGGAGGAAGTCGTGATGGCCATCGACGGCTGGCTGGCCCGCCAGGGCGGGTTGGCCGGGGGCAACTGAGAGTTTCCGGACGCGTGCCTTTGGCACATCGAAGGGGTATCCTGCTACCGGTACGCCCCCGCACGCGCGTGAGCACGCGCCGCCCGGGTCCGGAGACGTCTCGATGAGCCAAGCGGCGCCGCCCTCCCCCCTACCCCCACCGTCAACTTCGATCCCCCTCCCCCAGCTGCGCGGGCTCGGCGAAACCACCCGCAAAGACGCGTGGTGGATGCAGCCGCTGCTGACCTTCCTGGGGCTCGGCGCGTTCATCGTCTACTCGACGTGGGCCGCGCTGCAGGCCGAGCACTACTTCGTCCCAGGCACCAACTACCTCTCGCCGATGTACTCGCCGGTCATCTTCGACGCGCCCGGCCAGGTCTCCGGGCACGCGTGGTTCGGCCCCTGGCCGTCGTGGCTGATGTGGATGCCGGCGCTGCTCCTCTCGCCGGCCGTGCTCATCCTCTGGGCCCCCGGCGGCTTCCGCTTCACCTGCTACTACTACCGCGGCGCCTACTACAAGGCGTTCTGGGCAGACCCGCCCTCTTGCTCCGTCGGCGAGCCCGGCTTCCGCAAGAAGGCCTACCGCGGCGAGAACTCGTTCCCGCTGATCATCCAAAACGTTCACCGCTACTTCCTCTACCTGGCCTTGGCGTTCCTCGTCCTGCTCAGCTACGACGCCGTGGTGTCCTACATCTTCCCAACCGAAGGCGGCGGCAAGCGATTCGGCGTCAACGTCGGCTCGCTTATCCTCACAATCAACCCCATCCTGCTCGGCGGCTACACCTTCGGCTGCCACTCGCTGCGCCACCTGATTGGCGGCCGCCACGACTGCATCACCGACTGCTCCGCCACCCGCTCGGGCGCCTACCGCGGCGTCTCCTGCCTCAACCGGCGGCACATGCTCTTCGCCTGGATGAGCCTGTTCTGGGTGGGCTTCACCGACGCGTACGTCCGGCTCGTTTCGATGGGCGTGTGGACCGACTTGAGGATCATCTGAATATGGACCAGTTCACGACCCACGAGCACGATGTCCTGGTGATCGGCGCCGGCGGCGCCGGACTGCGGGCCGCTATCGAGGCCTCCTCGATGGGGTGCAAGACCGCCGTCGTCTGCAAGTCTCTGCTCGGAAAGGCCCACACCGTCATGGCCGAGGGCGGAATGGCCGCAGCCATGGCCAACGTCGACGACCGCGACTCGTGGAAGGTGCACTTCGCCGACACGATGCGCGGCGGGCAGTACCTCAACAACTGGCGCATGGCCGAGCTCCACGCCAAGGAGGCGCCCGCCCGCGTCCGCGAGCTCGAAGCCTGGGGCGCCGTCTTCGACCGCACCAAGGACGGGCGCATCCTGCAGCGCAACTTCGGCGGCCACCGTTACCCGCGGCTCGCCCACGTCGGCGACCGCACCGGCCTTGAGATGATCCGCACCCTGCAGGATCACGGCGTGCACTCCGGCATCGACGTGTTCATGGAGATGACGGTCATCGACCTGATCAAGGATGGCGACCGCGTCGTCGGCGCTGTGGGCTACGACCGCGAGAAGGGGCGTTTCCGTGTCTGGCACGCCAAGGCCGTCGTGCTTGCCACCGGCGGCATCGGGCGCGCCTTCAGCATCACCAGCAACTCCTGGGAGTACACCGGCGACGGCCAGGCGCTCGCCTACCGCGTCGGCGCCGACCTGATGGACATGGAGTTCGTCCAGTTCCACCCAACCGGGATGGTCTGGCCGCCGAGCGTCAAGGGCATCCTCGTCACCGAGGGCGTCCGGGGCGAGGGCGGCGTCCTGCGCAACAAAGACGGCAAGCGCTTCATGTTCGACGACATCCCCGACAACTACAAGCCGCAGACGGCCGACAACGAGGAGGAGGGCTGGCGCTACGTCATCGGCGACAAGAACGCCCGCAGGCCGCCGGAACTCCTCACCCGCGACCACGTCGCCCGCTGCATCAACCGCGAGGTGAAGGCCGGGCGCGGCTCGCCGCACGGCGGCGTCTTCCTCGACATCGCCTGGACCCGCGGCCAGAAGGACGCCAACGGAAAGACGATCGACGCAGACTACATCAAGAAGAAGCTGCCGAGCATGTACCACCAGTTCCACCAGCTGGCCGGGCTCGACATCACCACCACGCCGATGGAGGTCGGCCCCACCACCCACTACGTCATGGGCGGCGTGAAGGTCGACGGCGACACCCAGATGTCCACGGTCCCGGGACTTTTCGCCGCGGGCGAGGTCGCGGCCGGTCTGCACGGGGCCAACCGGCTCGGCGGCAACTCGTTGTCCGACTTGGTCGTCTTCGGCAAACGCGCCGGGGAGCACGCAGCCAAGTACGCGCGCGAGCACGGCGCCGGCAAGCTCGACAGCCAGCAGGTGAACGCGGCTATCGCTCAATCGCTGGCGCCGTTCGACCGCCCCGGCGGCGAGTCCCCCTACGCCATCCAGCACGACCTCCAGCAGATGATGCAGGCCAACGTCGGCATCGTCCGGCTCGAGGGGGAGATGCAGCAGGCCCTCGACGGCATCAAGGCCCTTCGCCGCC
>DASPMT010000348.1:0-7393 GCA_035626935.1 Phycisphaerales bacterium
TCGCGCCGCGCATCTACGGCACACAGGAGAGGCAACGGCGCGGCGGCACCGAGAACGTCGAGGGGATCATCGGCGCAGGCGCCGCCGCCCGGCTCGCGATGGAGTGGCTCGCCGACCCCGCCGTGCGCGAAGCCGGGCGCGACCTGTGCGAGCGCTTCAGCATCCGTGTGTTCAGCGGCCTGCGCGACCTGGAGCTGCGCTTCAACAGCCCTGCTTCGATCAGCCCGGCCCCTTTCGGACTCCGCCTCTGGAACACCGCCAACATCGCCTTCCCGCGCCTTGAGGCGGAGGCCCTTCTCATGGCCTTCAGCGAGCGCGGCCTGTGCGCCTCCGCGGGGGCCGCTTGCTCCTCGGGCTCGCTCGACCCCTCGCCCGTCCTGCTTGCGATGGGCGTTCCCCCCGAGTACGCCCACGGCTCCATCCGCTTCTCCCTCTCCCGCTACACGACGGCCGACGAGATCGAGCAAGCCGCCACCATCGTCATCGAGTCGGCGCGCAAGGTGGGCAGGAGTATGACAGGCGTTTGATCCCCCGGCAGGGGGGCCGGGTGAGGCTCCGCTTGCAGCCGCACTACCCTCCGCCCATGAGTCAGAACCCATACGCCGCCTACAACACCGGCGAACCCGCCCCAGAGGCGCGGACGAGCGTGCTGGCGATCGGCTCGCTGGTCTGCTCGCTCATCTGCTGCATCCCCGGGCTCTCCATCATCGGGACGCTGCTGGGCGCAGTCGCCATCCTCCGCATCAGCGCCTCCAACGGGCGGCGCAAGGGCGTCGGGCTCGCCATCGCCGGCATCGTCATCGGGCTGGCGATCTCGGTGTGCTACATCGGCGCGTACGCGTTTATGACCGTCGGCATCAAGCAGATGATGGGCGTCGGCACCGTCGTCATCGAGACTCTCCCCACCGCGGACCCGTCCGCGCTCCGCCAGAAGCTCCCCGCCGAGGCCGCCGCTCGCCTC
Organism: Phycisphaerales bacterium; assembly: GCA_035626935.1. Taxonomy (GTDB): domain Bacteria; phylum Planctomycetota; class Phycisphaerae; order Phycisphaerales; family UBA1924; genus JAJTGZ01. Next base: position 962 of record DASPMT010000348.1, read on the forward strand.
CCCGACGCGCAGTGGCGGGCGTTCCGTGACCAGATCGAGGCCGAGATCGGCACGCCGGAAGCGCTCCCCAACAATCCGATCTCGTACTTCTCGCAAGTCTTCTCCGCGTTCGGGCAGTACGGCCGGGCGAGCAACGGCCGCCGCCAGCAGAACATGCAATCGAGCCTCCCGCCGATCCCCCTCAAGGGCGCCAAGGGGACCGGCGTCATGATGGTCGAGCTCGCCGGCGACCCGACGTCGGACATCAACCACAATCTCTCCATCCTCGAGCAGATCACGGTCTTCACCAGCAGCGGCAAGACCATCAAGCTCTTCCTCGCGCCTGGCGAGACCGCGCCGGCGCTGCCGGAGACACCCGGCGGCACGCCGACTCCCCTCCCACCTTCCGCCCCCGCACCCCCCGCCCCCCCCGCACCGACACCAAGTGGAGTCTGACCATGAGCCAGAACCCCTACGCAGCCTACGACCCATCCCAGCCCGCGCCCGAGGCGCGCACGAGCGCGATGGCGATCGTCTCGCTGGTCTGCTCACTCCTCTGCTGCATTCCGTTTATCACGGGCGGGCTCGCCGTGCTGCTCGGCACGGTCGCGATCCTGCGCATCGGCGGCTCGGGCGGCCGGCGTAAGGGCACCGGCCTGGCGATCGCCGGGCTGATCATCGGGCTCATCGTGACCATCGTGTGGATCATCGCCTTCGCGCTCGGAGCGGCGGCCGTACAGGAGTTCAATCGCACGACTGCGCCGTTCGTCGAATCGATGAACATGGCCGACGCGACCAAGCTGCGCTCCGCGCTTGACCCTAACCTCAGCTCGCAGGTGACCGACAAGGACTGGGCCGACTTCAAGTCGCAGATCGAAGCGGAACTCGGCACCATCGAGCCTTTCAGCGGCGCCCTCGCTTTCATCGGCGGCTACTTCGAGGCCGGTGAGCTGCTCGAGAAACACCGGGGGTCGCGTAACAAGGAGACGGTCCCGATCCCGGTCAAGGGAACGCTCGGCTACGGGATGATGCTCATCGAGCTCCCGCCCGGCCGCCGCAACAGCGGCAACTCGGCTCAGGAAGCGATCCTGGGGAACGCCGTTAACATCGGCGTCATCCTCCCCTCAGGGAAGACGGTCTACCTGGTAGACCCAGATGCCCCAAAGACCGTCCCCGCTCCCAAACCGACCCCCCAGCTCCCGCCGCCCGGCGGGGAAGGGGTCTGACCGCGCCGAGCGCCGCGGCCTGTTCGGCTTCGTCCGCGGGGTGCTGTCAGATTATTCCGGAGATGACGCGATGTCGCTTGCTGCGGCCATCGCGTTTTATACCGCGCTTTCCTTCGCGCCGCTGGTGCTGCTTCTGGTCACCATCGGCGGCTTCCTGGGCGACCGCGAGAAGAACGAGCTGGTCCAGATGTTCGCCACCCAGCTCGGACCGGCGGCGGCCAAGACCGCCGACACCGTCGTCGAGACCGCCCAGGCGCAGACGCCGCGGGATGAATGGTGGCGCATCGGCGCCAGTTCCGTCGGCCTGTTGATCACCGCCAGCGGTGTCTTCAGTCAGCTCCAGGCGTCCCTCAACCGGGTCTGGGACGTGCAGGCAAAGCCGGGCGCAGGTTTCTGGGCGTTCATCCGCAAGCGCCTGCTCTCGATGGGGATGGTGCTGTCGATCCTCTTCGTGCTCCTGGTGTCGCTAGTGGTCTCGGCGATCGTCGGCCGCTACGCCACCGCGGTGACCGAGGCGCTCGGCTGGGTCGGCGACATACTCGCCTCGGTCGTCGTCTCAACACTCGCGTTCGCGGCGATGTTCAAGGTGCTCCCGGATGTGAAGATCGCCTGGCGCGACGTCTGGATCGGTGCGCTGATCACCGCGGGCCTCTTCACCGCGGGCAAGGCCGGGCTGGCGGTCTATCTCGACAAGGCGTCGGTCGGCGCCAGCTACGGCGCCGCCGCGGGGGGGCTGATCGCGCTGCTGGTGTGGGTCTACTACTCGTGCATCATCCTGCTGCTGGGGGCGGAGATCACCCAGCGTTACGCCCGGCTGCACGGACGCGGACTGCGGCCCAGCGAGCACGCCGTCAAGAAGGATGAGTGAATCCACGCCCTTTCAGGTGCGGGCGGCCCCGCCGCCTCCACCCCCGGCGCCCGTTATCATCAGACCGCATGAGCTCCGTGGGGCCTTCCAGCCAGCCTGAACCGATCATCCGCGTCCGCGACCTTGTCAAGAGGTTCGACGGGCGCACGGTTCTTGACGGCGTGACGCTCGACATCCCCGTCGGCCAGACGGTGGTGATCATGGGAGGCTCGGGGTGCGGCAAGAGCACCCTGCTGCGGTGCCTCATCGGCTCGCTCCGGCCGGAGGCCGGGTCGATCGCGATGTTCGGGCGGGACCTGTGCAGGCTCGACGAAGAGGGGATGAACGACGTCCGCAAGAAGTTCGGCATCCTCTTCCAGTCGGGCGCACTCTACAACTCCATGACAGTGGCCGAGAACGTGGCGCTCCCCCTGCAGGAGCACACCGACCTGGACGCCGACACGATCGAGACCATCGTCACCATCAAGCTCGAGCAGGTGGGGCTGCGCGAGCACGCCGACAAATACCCCGGCCAGATCAGCGGCGGCATGAAGAAACGCGCCGGGCTCGCCCGCGCGATGGCGCTCGACCCTCAGATCCTCTTCTACGACGAGCCCAGCGCCGGGCTCGACCCCGTTACCAGCGCCGAGATCGACCAGCTCATCATCGGCCTCACCCGGGGCTTGGGCGTCACCAGCATCGTCGTCACCCACGAGATGGACAGCGCCTTCACCATCGCCGACCGTATGGTGATGCTCGACAAGGGACGTGTCCTCCGCGTTGACGAACGCCAATGGTTCGAGAAGCTCCGCTCGATGGGCGAGGAGGAGGCCCGTCGTCGCGTCGAGGGAGGGCTCATGAGCGAGGACGACCGGCTCATCCGCCAGTTCCTCCGGGGCGACGCCGACGGGCCCATCACCGCCCGGCGCAGCGCCACCGGCTACGCCGAGGACCTGCTGGAGGGGCGCCATCACCCGCCCGCCCGCGCCGTAGAGCCGACGAAGCCCCGGAAGGAATGACGGCGGTGGAAGGGAAGCCAAGGGTATTGAAAAGTAGACCTCTCGCACTCGACTCTGACCACTCACGCCTCGCGTCTCCATATGAAGAACACGCAGAACAACTTCGTCGCGGGGGTCTTCACCCTGGTCGGAATCGCCGGGTTCGTCTTCATCATCCTGACGCTCTCGGGGGTGAGCGCTTTCGCGACGCGCAAGACCGAGTACGTCGTGCGGTTCACGCTGGCCGACGGAGCCTCGGGCCTGAAGAACGGCTCGTCGGTCCGCGTCGGCGGCCAGGAGGCCGGCAAGGTCAAGAGTGTCGCCTACTGGCCCGAGCCCATCGATGCGCAGGGCAACCCGCAGCCGCCGCAGTTCGTCGACGTCCACGTCGCCATCAGGCGCGACATCGTCCTCTATAAGGACGCCGCTGTGCTGCTGGAACTGCCGCTGCTGGGGAACGTGAGCGCCATCAACGTTCCGTCGGTGGGGACACCGGGCGCCGGGGCGATGGTCGACGGCGACACGATCGACGGACGGATCGCCCCGCCCGCTTTCCTGCAGCAGGCGGGCTTCGGCGACGAGCAGCGCAAGGCCGTGCAGGACATCCTCACAAACGCCCGGCAGGTGACCGACGACCTCCGCCAGATCACCGGCGCCATCACCGGCAAGGCGGGTGACACGATGGACAACATCGCCGCCGCGGCGGCCGACGTGCGCCAGGTGGCGGGTGAGGCCAAGACGCGGATCAACGAGTGGTCGCCGCGGATCGACAGCACGCTGAAGAACGCCGAGTCGCTCACGGCGCGCTTCGAGGAGACGCGCACGCTGCTCAACGAGGGGCTGCAGAAGTCGCGCGACCTCATCGCCAGCGCACAGGCCGCCCTGGACGCCAACCGCCCGAGGATCGACAGCATCTTCAAGAACGCCGACGAGCTGATGACCAAGGCCAACACCGAGCTGATCGACAGCGTGCAGGCGACGCTCGAGGACGCCCAGCGCGGCGTGAGCTCGTTCGCCACCGCAGGCGAGGCCGCGGCCAACCTGATCGACGAGCTCTCGCCCGAGCTGCGCCTGTCGATGGCCAACGCCCGGCTCGCCAGCGACCAACTCAAGCTGATGATGACCGAGGTGCGCCGCAACCCGTGGCGGCTGCTCTACCAACCCGGCGCCAAGGAGCTGCAGCGCGAGCTGGTCTACGACGCGGCGCGCAGCTATGCCCAGGCGGTCAGCGACCTCCGCGGCGTCACCGCCAGCCTCGAGGCGCTTACGGCATCGATGAACCGGCAAGGCTCCCCCCTCAGCGACGCCGACAAGGCTCGCCTGGCCGAGGTGCAGCAGGGCGTGCTCGACTCGTTCAACAAGTACAAGCAGGCGGAGCAGAAGTTCCTCGACATCATCGTCAAGGAGCCGTGAGCGACGGGCACGCCCGGGGATCGAACCGACCGCTGAAGGAAGGTAGATGGCCGCACACAGCGACCGTGCAAGCCTGGCGCCGCTCCTTGTCGGCGGACCGCTGCTGGCGCTCAACCACGCCCTGCTCGCGGCGGGCCTGCGCCGGCGCCTGGACGGCTGGCGCGGGGCGGCGACGCGGTTCCTGCGCGGGGAGGAGTCTTCGTTCGTCCTCTCGGCCTTCGGGCTCGACCCGTGGTCGGACGCCCAGCGGCCCGCGCAGCCGTCGACGGCGCAGACCACCGATCGCATCAAGGTAAGGCTGGAAGCGTTCCTGAGGGCCGAGCCCGGCTGTCGTGTGCGGCTGCGGCGCGGCGTAGACGAGGACGCGTGCGAGGCGTCATCGACGGGAGACGGATGCTGGACGATCGCAATCGAGCCGTGGCTGGAGGGTCCGGAGCGTTTTCTGATCCCCGCGGCTGACGCGTGGGGTGCGCCGTGGCGCGATGGAGGCGACACGGGAACGTCACCGCTGATCAACGTGCTCTGCCGCGTCGACCCGACAGGGCGCGGGGGCTGCGACATCTGGCTGCGCATCAACCACGCCGGCAGCGACGGCGTGCCGATGCAGGAGGTCCTCACGCGGCTGGAGGCCGCTTGGGGAAGCGCAGCGCCGGTGCTGTATCCGACGCCCGAGGCGTTCAAGCGGTTCGAAGGAGAGCGCCCCGTGAGCGGCCCGGCGCCGCTGTCGCTGGTGCAGTGCTTCGCCGATTTCGGCCCGCTGCTGGCATGGCGCAAAGATCAGAACGAGCGGTTGACGGCGGGGGGCGGGGGACCCTCGCTGACCCTGGCTTCGGGGCTGATGTGGCGGCTGGCGGAGCTCCCGGAGTTCAGCGGAGTACGCATGGCGTCCACCGTCGAGGTCGCGCCGCGCGGGAATCTGCCGCGCGGGGTCGGCGTCGTGGTGATCCGCCCGAGCGACTACCGTCGCCGCGGGGACGGGCTGCGGCGTTACGCCGCCGAGGTGGTCCGGCAGATGGAGCGGACGCGCCGGGGCGTCTCCAGCGGCTGCCGCACACTCGACGCGCTGGCGGTGATGCCGGCCCGCACGGCGCGGGGGGTGCTGCGCGCGGCGGTCTCGCGCACATCGCTCACATTCGGCTCGATGGTGCTGACGGTGGTGAAGGATGCGCGCGTCTTCGGCGCGCCGGTCGGGGAAATCGGCCACCCGCACGGGTTCATCGCGATCGGCAGCGCACGCCTGCCCGCGTCCGACGGGCGGCTGGTCGGGTGCGCAACGATGAAAGGACCGCGCGGCGTGGTCGGCGCGTACCCGGAGCTGATCCGGCGCGCGATCAATTCAACTCAATAATCCGCGATGGATCGGCCGGACCCGTCGGCGGATGGGTGAGACGCAGGCGACCGCGAGGACCGCCCCGCCGCCAGGGGTTGGGGCGTATACCAGCGTCGAGAGGAACTCGGTCGAACTTCCCGAACCGTCGAACATACCCAAGCGTTGAGCCGCAGCGCCTTCGGCAATCGTGTAATTCCTTGCGCTGGGTCCCGCCGCCAGCCCCGCCCCCCGAGCAAACTGCATCCCACTCCTCGGAAAACGGGAAGCGTTCTTCCAGACCGCGTCGCTCAACTTCCGGCTGCGCTTCACTCCGTTCCACTGCGCACGGGGTGGCGCAGGGTGAAACCGTCGCCACCGGACAGGTCGGCGGGGGGTGGCACCGACCACCCTTCGAAGAGGGCCTTGCGTCAGCCGAGCGAGCGGGCGTCGATCGTGAGGGGCATGCGCGGAGTTTAACCGGCGGCGCGGGTTTGTGCAGCGAATACCGTGGCGTCCACGCCCATGATCAAGAGCACCCCGGCGCGATGGCGCCGCCGGTGGTAGCGCGGGGCAGGGGCACAGGTTTGATTGCGTGGGCCGTAGAGATCAGTCGCAGCCGCTGAAGAACTGGTCGATGAACACGACGAAGTCGTTGTTGTC
>DASPMT010000349.1:0-3144 GCA_035626935.1 Phycisphaerales bacterium
GTGGGGTCCGGCATAACGGGCACGGTAGGCGATAGACTCATGTCGCGGGCCCATTCACACCCGCGGGACACCATGAACAGATCATCACGGACGGCATGGATGCTGGGTGCGAAGGGGTCGAGCGCGGGATCGGCGATCTCGTGCGCCGGCGTGGCGGCCCTTGTGCTGCTCGCGGGGTGCGCCGGCTCGGGGACCGGATCGAAGGCCACGCGGACCGTCTCCGCCGGTGATTTTCAGGTGGCGGGGCGGGCGACGGCGAGCGATGCGGGCTCGAGGGGGAGTGCACAGGCGGGTGGTGCGGCGGGAGTGACCGCCCAGAACGCATCCACGCCTGCGGCCGCTGCGACCGAAGCGTCGCCGGCGGCTGCGTCGCCGTCTGCTGCGGTGCCGGTTGCGCAGCCAAGGCAGCCGGAGGGTGGGGCGGGGGCAGTGGGGGAGGTTCGAAGGGTGGGGTCGCCGCGGGTCGTTGCGGTGGTGGGCGACCCACCTGCGGCCCCTGCCGCGGGCGCGTCGCCGGTGGGGCACGATGTCGTCGCCGACAGCATGGTCGGGCAGATCCAAGGACGGCCGGTATACGCCAGCGAGGTGCTGACGCCGCTGGACGGACGCCTGCGGCAGCTTTCGAAGGACGTGCGCACGCCCGCCGACCTCGCGGCGTGGGTGAACGGCGCGACCAAGGTGATCGCGGATGTGGTGAAAGAGCGGGTGAACGACGAGGTGGCGCTGAGCGAGGCCCGCTCGCGTCTGACGCCTGAGCAGAAGCAGGGGCTGGTGTACTTTCTGCAGCGCGTGGATCAGTGGGCGACGGGGCAGGCGGGCGGCAGCCGGGCGCAGGCGGAAGAAGCGATCCGCGCGCGCGAGGGTGAGGAGTTCGACAAGTACCTGCAGATCACGCGCGACAAGACGCTGATCCAGGAGCTGGTGAAGGACAACGTCGGTCCGAACGTGCGCGTGCCCTGGCGGCGCGTGGAGCGGTACTACGCGGACAACCAAGCGTCGATCAACCCGCCGCCGTACGGCGTGGTGCGCGTGCTGATGGTTGACGGCGGCAACGCCGAGCGGCTGGCGAAGGCGGAGGCGGCGGCGAAGGAGCCGAGCGGGGAGGCGTTCCGCGAGCTGGCGACGTCGGCGGCCAACGAGTTCAGGGCGAGCGACCGCGTGTCGGGCAAGGAGATCAAGGACGGCTTGATCATCCGCCCGATCGACGCCAAGCCGTTCGAGCAGCAGGAGTGGGTGGGCAACCCCGCGTGGAACCGTGCGGCGTCGACGCTGAAACCGGGCGAGGTGGCGGGCCCGATCGAGGCGGGGACGTACCGGGTGTTCATCCGGCGCGAGGCGGACTTCGTCTCGCCGCACCGCTCGCTGGAGGATGCGCAGCTGGAGATCTACGCGGGCCTGCTGCAGCTGAAGTCGCAGCAGGAGCAGAACGAGTTCTACACGCAGCTGCGCGGCAAGGGGAGCTTCACCCCGGTGCGGCAGATGACCTTCGAGCTGCTGGTGCTCGCGGCGCAGCGTCACCTGCCGCCGGAGATGTCGGGGGCTGTGCGGAGCAGCTTCGAGGGCGAGTTCAAGACCGACGCCGTGCTGGAGCGGTCGCCGGCGCCGCCCGTGCTCGACGACATGAGCATCAACCCGTCACCGGGCGCGGCCCCGCCGAAGTGAGCATCCTTGCTGCGGCGCGTGCTGGCCATGCTGGGGGTCGGGAACGGTTGGGGGCGGGCGCCTTCGTGGGTGGAGGGTGCCGGCGGACGCGGTGAGGAGGAAGCGGCGGCGTTCCTGCGTCGGCTCGGGTACGCGATCCTTGATCGGAACGTGCGCGTACCGATGGGTGAAGCGGACATCGTCGCGCGCCAGGGCGGCCTGGAGGACGGGGTCATCGTGCTGGTGGAGGTGAAGACGCGGGTGGTCGATCCGGATCGTCCCCGGCCCAAGGCGGAGGCGCAGGTGGGGGCGATCAAGAAGCGGAAGCTCGTGGCGATCATGCGTCACCTGGTGCGCGCGAACGGCTGGGAGCGGCGCCGCAAGCGGATCGACGTGATCGCCGTGGAGTACTCGAAGGCGGGCGGCGAGCCGGTGGTGAGGCACTTTGTGAACGCGGTGTCGTGACGCCTGAGACCGGGCGGGAGCGGGTCAAGGGGTGGGTGCGGCCGGGGCGCGCGGGAGGGGGGCGAGGTCCGGCTCGACCCAGCCGTGGCGTGCGTCGTGCGACATGATGCGCGGGCGCGAGTAGTAGAGGCGCAGGAGAACCTTGCTGAGCAGGTGCGGGTGCTGCTGTAGGAAATCGTCTGCCGACTCGGCCCGGCCGTAGGCCGACATGGTGGCGTGGAGGATGCGCATCCAGGCGATTGTGAGCGTGTCGTGGTAGCCGCCGATCGGGGTCTGCTGGATGCCGTTGGCGGCGTTGTACTTCCGCACTCCGGCCTGCATGCGGCGGGTCGCCTCCTCGAGCGGGTGGGCGGTCAGGAGCAGGTAGGCGACCGTCAGGTGGGCGAGGTGGTTCCACGCCGCGAGCGGGATGGTGCAGGCGTCGAAGGACTCGAGCGTGACGGGTGCGGGGGCGCTCATGGGCGTCGGGCGTGCTCGCGTGGGCAAACCCTTGAGGACCTGAGTGTACAGTCGGCGTCTGGTTTGTGGAGCATCAGGCATGAGCGAGGACGACTTTCGTGCGATCGCGCTCGCGATCACCGGGGCGGTCGAGCGGTCGCACATGGCGCATCCTGACTTTCGCGTGGGGGACAAGGGGAGGGTCTTCGCGACTCTTAACAGCGACGACGACGGCGACTACGGAGTCGTGATGCTCACGCCGGAGGAGCAGGCGGAGTTCGTGGCCGCGTCACCGGGCGTATTCGAGCCGCTGAAGGGGAAGTGGGGTGAGCGCGGCGCAACGCGGGTGAACCTGAAGCGGGCGGGAAAACGGGTGGTGGCACGGGCGATGGAGGCCGCGTGGAAGGGAAAAATTGCGGCGACCTCGGCCGGACGGCGACGCTGACGGCGTCTTCCACTACCATCCGGGCCCGTGAAGAAGCGCGATGCGCACCATCTGCCCGTGCTGCTGGACCAGGTGCTGGAGGTCATCGACCCCCGGCCGGGACAGGTAATTGTCGACTGCACACTCGGTCTTGGGGGGCACTCATCGGCGATCCT
>DASPMT010000350.1:0-9552 GCA_035626935.1 Phycisphaerales bacterium
AAGGGCTGTGCTCAGATGCATGTCTATCTCCTCGAAGAAAGAACATACTGCGCGCCCGCTTCCTGGACCAATTCCGCGGGGCGATTCGGGCTTTGTCGGCACGCGATGCGGTGTCTTGCTGCGAAACTGGGCAAGGACGGCGCGGGAGGGACGCGCTTCCGGACCGTGCGAGCTAGCCTCCGCCCGATGTCTTCAGCCTTCTGGAATGAGCGGTACGGCGCGGACGAACTCGTCTACGGGGAAGCTCCTAACGGTTTTCTCTCGGCGGTAGCCGGTCGGCTGCCGCGCTCCGGCGCGGCCTTGGACATCGGTGCGGGCGAGGGGCGCAACGCGCTGTTCCTCGCGTCGCGCGGGCTTGATGTGCTGGCGGTGGACCAGAGCGAGGTCGGCATGTGGAAGGCGCAGCGGCTCGCGGCAGAGCGGGGGCTGCGGCTGCGCACACGGGCGGTCGACCTGCGTGACTTCGACGCCGCGGCGGGGTCTTTCGATGTCGTCAGCTCCATCTTCGTGCACCTGCCGGCGGAGTTGCGGGCCGCGGTGCACGCGCGCGTGAAGGATTGGCTAAGGCCCAGGGGGGTGTTCGTGCTCGAGGCGTACGGACCCGAGCAGATCGGGCGCGACACGGGCGGTCCGAAGGACATCGCGATGCTCGCGCCGCTCGAGACGTTGCTGGCGGAACTGGACGGGCTGGTGATCGAGTACCGCGCTGCGCTGGTGCGGAGCGTGGTCGAAGGGAAGTTCCACGGCGGCGAGGCGTCGGTCGTGCAGGTGGTGGCGCGGAAGCCGTAAGGGGCGCGGCGGCTCAGGAAGGGGGAAGAGCGGGCCGTCGGATGGCCCGCCGCCGGCGTCGGATATGGCGGGAGTCCGAGACAACCAGCGTGAACACTGCCTCTCCGATGTGCCGGGGTGAATTATCTTTGAGACAGAGGCTCCGCGTCGCGTTTTGTGGGGTGTCTGTGACCCCGGCGTGACGCCGCTGCCGGGCGGCGGTTGCGGACGTGTGGCCGTGAGGTATCTTGTTCGTGCCGCGCGGGCCCTGTAAGGCTCCATTCGCGGCCGGTAGGCGCACCCAGCGGAGAACCGGTATGGCGACGGAAGTGCGGCGTCGGGTGCTCGGGGTGGCGCGGGCGGTCGCGACGGCCGTGGCGATCTGTCTGGGGGGACAGCGCGCCGCGGCGCAGTGCCAGACGACGCTCGTCGAGCGGACGACGACCGTGGCGGGGCAGCCGCCGCTGGAGGCGATCGTCAAGATGTGCTACGACACGCAGCACGCGCGGACGCTGGCGTTCGCTGCACAGCACAACACCGGGCCGACGGCGCGCGTGTACGCCTTCGACGGGACAAATTGGTCGATGCTGGCGACCAACGGCGCGCTGCCGCCGGCGCCGCTGAAGCGGGCGATCTGGGTGTACGACTCGGTACGGAACGTGGCGCTGCTGTTCGGCGGGGGGCGCGACCCGATCGGGCAGACGCCGAGCAACGCGCTCTTCCAGCTCAGCGGCTCGCAGTGGACGCAGCTTTCGTGGACCGGCGTCGGGCCGCCCCCCAACTACGGCGGATGGGGGTGCTTCGATCCGGTGCGAGGGAAGATGATCGTGCTGATCTTCAACCCTGGCGGGGCGAGCATGGACTGGACCTTCTGGGAATGGGACGGGACGCGTTGGGAGCAGGGCGTCACGGTGGGCGGGATCGTCCCGACAGGCATGGTGTTCGATACGAGGAAAAACGCCGCTGTGCTGCTGGCGGACGACAGCGGCGTGGCTGAAGTGTTCGAGTACCGGGTGGCGGCGGGCGCGCCGGCGAACCAAGCCACGTTCACGCAGGTAACGCTGGGTCAGCCGTTGGCGGCCCAGAACGGCGCGAGCATCGCGTTTGATCCGTTCCGCGGGCGGCTGCTCTACTGCTTCGGGGGTTCCAGCACGTTGATCACGTCGCTGAACCCGGCAACGAATGTGTTCGAGGTCGACTGCGCCCTGCCGGAGGGGCGGTACAGGCGCGATGCGGGGGCGGCGTACGACACGACCCGCGACCGGTTGGTGCTGTTCGGCGGTGTGCGGTTCCCCAACAACCAGCCGCCGGAGGAGTACCTCCTCGACACGTGGGAGCGCGTGATCGCCACGCCCGGCTACGCCTCATCGTCGTCGGGAAGCGTGACCCTGTGCGGGGGCGACACGCTGCTGCTGGCGGTGGCGCCCGTGGGCCAGGGGACGAGCGTGCAGTGGTACCGCAACGGACTGTTCACGGGGACCGGCGAGATCTTCTCTCGCCCGGGGATGTCCACCGACTACGCGGGGGACTACTGGCCGGTGGTGAGCAACGCCTGCGGGTCGATCACTGGGCCGGTCACGAGCGTGGCGGTGCACTCGCCGATCCGGCTCGACAACTGGGGCTTCTGGCCTGCGGCGGCGATGGTCTGCCCGGGCGGGAGCGTCACCATCATCCCGCCGGCGGTCGAGGCAGGGAGCGGGGACGGGCGGCCGCTGACGATGCACCTGCAGAAGCTGGTCGGCGGGGTGTGGACGGACGTGATGACCGTGCCGGGGGGGCAGCCGTTCTTCCTGAACAACCTGCAGCGTTCGCAGGCGGGGGACTACCGGATGGCCGTGAGTGGGAACGCGTGCCCGGCGGCGGTGACGGGGGACGGCTTTGCGCATCACATCGAGGTCGGCGTGGTCATCGACGTGCAGCCGTCCCCGGTATCGGTCTCCAACTGCGGCTTCGCGAGCTTCACCGTTCAGGCGCGCGGCTCGGGTCCGGTCAGCTACCGCTGGTTCAAGGACGGGGTGATGGTGTCGAACGTCCCAGGACGGATCGCGGGGGCGGAGTCGCACTCGCTCGCGATTGCCGGCGTGCGGCAGGAAGACGTAGGTCAGTACCAGTGCCGCGTGACCGATTCGTGCGAGTCGGTGTTCTCGCTGCTGGCGGGGTTGTCGCTGCCTCTTCCGCCGTGGGAGCTGGTTCCGATGAACGCCGCGCCGCAGCTTGCCAACCAGGTGCACTGCTGGACGGCGGCGTACGACGAGGCCAGGGGTGTGACGGTGCTGTACGGCGGGCAGACGCAGGCGGGCAGCTCCGGCAACACGCTGTGGGAGTACGACGGCCGTTCGTGGACGGCGCGGCAGGACGCGTTTGGCGGCATCGTCTACGGCACGGGGCAGGCGATGATGGAAGGGTTCTCCGCGTCGCAGACCGCGGGCGGAACCGTTGCGGTCTTCAACCCCGACGACCAGAAGACCTACATCATCGGCGACGGGAGCTGGGCGTGGCCGCTGGCGGTCTGGACGTGGGACGGGGCGCAGTGGGCGCGGCCGTACTACGGGCCCGTGATGGGCGGGAGCGCGAAATACCACGCCGCGTACGACCGGGCGCGAAGGAAGATCCTGATCGTCCGGAACATCGGCAGCGGGCACGAGGGAGAGTTCCTCGTGTACGACCCCGCGACGAACCAGATGACGACCCCCGCGCCGATCCCCGCGCCAAACCAGACCGGCGCTCTGAACGCGCACCTGGTGTTCGACGAGCGACGCGGGTATGCGCACTACTTCCGCAACCTTAACGCGTTCGTGCCGCCCGGCATGGCCGCGACCGACGGCGTCTCGTGGACACCCTTGTCCGGCGTGCCGCCGGCGTTCGGCGGCTTCCAGCACTGGGTGTACGACCCGGTGCGCTCCCGCGTGGTGACCATGGGCGGCCCCGGGAACTACAGCGGGACCTGGGTCTTCCCGGCGAGCGGGCGGGTCGTACCGAGTGAGTTGCCCGGCGCCGGCGACTGGGCGCTGGAGCTGGCAAACGGCACGGCGGGCGTTTCGCCCCCCAACGACTGGGCGCCGGTGTCGCTGGTCTTCGACCGGGCCCGCCGCGCCGTCGTTGCGCCCGGCTACTCCTACGCGCCGTTCGGCTGGCGCACCTATGAGCGGCGGTACCGCGACCTGCCGACGTTCGACACGCGCCCGGCGCCGGTGAGCGTTTCGTGCGGGGGCACGGCGAGCTTCCAGGTAGAGGCGACGGGCCAGGCTCCGCTCACCTATCGATGGCGCCGCAACGGCGTGAACCTGACCGACGGCGCCTGGCCGTCGGGCGCCGTCGTGGCGGGGGCGGCGACGCCGGTGCTCACGATCACGGGGGTCCGCGGCGGCGAGGCGGGCGTCTACACGTGCGAGACCACCAACGGATGCGGCTCGTCGGTGAGCACCGGGGCCAGCCTGTCGGTGCGGTCGGCGGACGTGGGGTCCACCGGCGGCGTGCCGGAGAGCGACGGCGCGCTCGACAACAACGACTTCGTGGTGTTCATCGACCTCTTCTTCCAGCGCGACGCTCGCGCGGATGTCGGCGGCACCGGCGGCATCGCGGGGAGCGACGGCGCCTGGGACAACAACGACTTCGTGGTGTTCATCGATCTCTTCTTCAGCGGGTGCTGAAGCGGCCGCTCGGCAAGCGTGCAGGGCGAGACAACCTAGTCGCAACCAGCGAAGAACAAGTCAACGAACGCGATGAAGTCGTTGTTGTCGAGGCGTCCATCGGGCCCGATCAGCCCGCCGGTGTGCCCCAAGTCGGTCAGCATGTTGTTCTGGAAGAACCATGCGATGAAGCCGATGAAGTCGTTGTTGTCCAGCAGCGCGTCACCCCCCGGCTCGGCCGCCTGGCCTGCCATATCGGCCGGCCCGCAGGGCGACACGAAGTCGTAGCGCAGCACAAACGTCTCTCGCACGGTGCCGTGGGTAGCCTGGCCGGCAAAGGTCCGACCGTCGTCGGAGACGCGGATTACCGAGCGGAGCTGGCGGCCCTGCAAGTCCAGGCCGTGGAGCGGGAGATAGGTGTCGAGATTGATCGGTCCCAGGCGCGAGTGCCACACGACGGCCTCCGAACCGCCGTCGTCGGCCGACGCGCCAATGCCCGCGGCGATTGAGCCGTCCGCGTTGCAGCAGATCAGGCCGGGTGAGTTGCCGTTGGGCCTGTACGCGGGCAGTTGCAACGGCTGGATGCCGCCGGCGGACGTCCATTTGAACGCCCTCGAGCCGACCTGTCCGCTCCCATCGGGGACCGGAACCAGTGCATTGCCGAAGACAGCTTCGCCGTCTGCCGTGATCGCGACGGACCGGGACTCAAGGCCCGGGCTCAATTGACCTAAGCCCTGCATGCCCGTCGCCGAGGTCCAGCGAAAGGCCTGCGTCCCAACGGCGGAGCCCGTCTCCCCGGCGATAACGGTGCCGTTGGCGTTCACGGCCGAAGCCTTGGATCCCACGCCGAACGGTTGGCCGAGCGTGCCGAGGTTGCCGCCGACACCGTTGAGGTACCACCACGTCGCCCTATGGAGCGTGTTTCCCCCGGCGGCCGGGTACTCGGCCTCGCCGACGATGACACGCCCGTCGGCGGACATCTCGTACGGCCTGGCGTTGCGGCCCGAGCCGCCCGGCTGCGGCAGCGCAACCGGATTACCCGCTGGGTTCAGGGGCAGGCGGATGGCGTGGCTTGTCCCGTCGATGATGCCGTTGAAGACCACCTGCTCGCCGTGGGCAGAGATGTGCACCGGGTTATCAACGTCCCCACCCATTTCCCGATACCCCAGGTGCGAGAGACCTTCGGCCGCCGTCCACTTCCAGACCTCAAAGTCGGTCCCCCCGGGACCGCCGGCGTTGTGCCAGTAAGCGGATCCGACGACGGTAAGACCGTCAGCGCTCATGTCGCTGATGCGAATGTCGTAACAGGACGGGCGGGTAAAGAACGTAATGGAAGGTTGCGCAAAGCAGAGCGTGGGGATAGAAGCGGCGCAGGAGGTAAGGAACGCACGATAGAGGAGGTTGGTCATGGAGATTCCATGGGGGAAGCAATTCCGATCCAGGAAGGCAGCGGAGAGTACACCGGATCCAGGTCCATGCCACGGGGGACGGTGGGAGGTGCGGCGGCAAGAGCTGTTTTAAGGCTGCAATCCGGGGGGTGGGCGACAAGTGTTTCGCTACCGGACCATACAGCTTGGCGATGTCTCCGCCCCGGTCTGGCGCCAATGATGGCTGATGCACCAACCCTCCCAGTTCCGCGGCGCTTTCACGGCGGTAACGACCCCCTTCACAGAGGACGGTTCGGCCATCGACTTCGGGCTGCTCAAGGAGCAGATCACCTTCCAGGCGGCGGGCAAGGTGAAAGGCGTGGTCCTGGCGGGCACGACGGGTGAGAGCCCGACGCTTGAGCCGGGCGAGTGGCGTGAACTGGTTACGCGCGGCGTTCGGTTTGCGCACGAGGCGGGGATCCTTGCCGTCGCCGGCACGGGCAGCAACAGCACTCACCATGCCTGCGAGTTGCAGAAGTTCGCGGCGGAGGCCGGGGCCGATGGCGCCTTGAGCGTTAATCCGTACTACAACAAGCCGGTGCAGGAGGGGCTCTACGCCCATTTCATGGAGCAGGCCGACGCGGCGGCGCTGCCGGTGATCCTGTACAACATCCCCGGACGCACGGGCGTGGCGCTCGCGCCGGAGACGGTGGGACGCCTGGCGAAGCACCCCAACATCAAGGCGATCAAGGAGGCGACCGGTTCCACTGATTCGGCGAGCGAGATCCTCATCAAGGCGCCGAACCTCGCGCTGCTCTCGGGGGACGACACGATGACGCTGCCGTTCGCGTCGGTCGGCGGCGTGGGCGTGGTGAGCGTGGTGAGCAACCTTTTCCCGGCGCGCATCTCCGCGCTGTGCGACGCCTTCTTGGGGAACCGCTGGGCCGAGGCGCTGAAGATCCACCGCGAGCTGGTGCCGGTCTGCAAGGCGATGTTCGTCGAGACCAACCCGATCCCGGTGAAGGCCGCGATGAAGCTGCTGGGACGCGACAACGGCGTGCTGCGGCTGCCGATGACGTCGGCGTCGGCCGCGACCATCAAGACCCTCGAAGGGGTTCTGCAGCCGCTGCGCCAGCCCGCGCACGCCTGACGTCCGCCCGCCGATCCGGTAGGCTGCGGCGATGGATCAGGCGGACCAACGCGCGCCGGTCGAGCCGGGCCCTCCGCGCCGCGGCCTGCAGGCCTTCGCCGCCGTGGCGGCGGGGATCCTGCTGGCCGATGCAGCGCCGGAGGTTCCGAGCGCGGTTTGGCTCGCGTGCGCGTGCGTTGCCCTGGCGCTCTGCCTTCCTGGGCGACGGTGGGCGCGAGTCTGGCTCGCTTGCGCCGTGCTCTTCCTGGGGGCCGGGTTGATGTCGGCCCGCGCCCTGTCTGTTCCCGACGACCGCCTGGCCGTTGCGCGTGAGGCGGAGGTCCTGGTTGTGCGCGGGACGGTGCTCGCCCACCCGACGCCCGAGGCGGCTTCCGGTGAATGGGAGCGGCCGCCTTTTTCGGGCGGCCCGACGGTTCGCGTGGCGGTGGCCCTCGACGGTGTGCAACTGGGGGGCGTGTGGCGGCAGGTCAGCGGCCGGCTGTCGGTCTTCGTGCGTGAGCGGCGGCTGGACCTCGAGCCTGGCGGCCGCTTCCAGCTCACGGGTCGCTACACGCCGGTGCCGGCACCCGCCAACCCGGGCCAACCCGATGCGCGGCGCCGGGCGGCGCAGGAAGGACGCGTCGGTACGCTGAGCGTCGAAGACGCCGGCGCGGTCGAGCTGCTGGACTCGGCCGCTTCGCCGTTCATGCGGCTGCGGGCCCGGGTGGAATCGAGCATCGGCTCCATGCGGCTGCGCGCGGGGGAGGCGATCGACGCGGCGATTGGAGTCGGCGACGCGGATGCGGAGCGCCAGAGCCGGGCGCTGCTGCGGGCGATGATCATCGGCGATGAGGACCCTGCGCTTCGCCCGGTTTCCGACGACATGTCGCGCCTGGGGATCGTCCACATCCTCTCCATCAGCGGCTTCCACCTGGTGCTGGTTGCTTGGGTGGTCGTGAACGTCATCCGTCTCACCGGCGACCGCGGCGTCTGGGAGTACGCGCTCGCCGCCGCGGCAATCGCCGTGTACCTGCTGGTGATCCCTGCGCAGGCGCCGGTCGTTCGCTCGGGTGTGATGGTGCTTGTGCTCCTGCTTACCGAGGCGTCCGGTCGGCGCTACGACCGGCTGAACGTGCTCGCGTGGACGGCATGCGCGCTCGCCCTGTGGCGACCGCTCGACCTTTACTCTCCCGGCTTTCAGCTCTCGTTCGGTGTGACGGCGGTGCTGATCTGGCGCGCGGGCGCGTGGAACCAGCGGGCTCTTGCCTCCGGTTGGCTCGGCGTGCCCGGTGTGAAGGGCCGATCGCGGCGGCTCGGGGTCACGTTCGCACAACGGCTGCTGAAGCCGTTCGCGGCTTTGTGCACCGCCGCCGCGCTCGCGTGGGTGGTGTCGGCGCCTGCGGTCGCCCATCACGTCGGAGTCCTGTCACTCTTGGGTGTAGTCGCCGGCGTGGTGCTCACCGTGCCGTCAATCCTGGCGATCGCGCTGGGGTTCATCGCGATGGCTGTCGCGCTGGTGTTGCCGGAGGTCGCCTGGCCGCTGGGCGCCGCCGCCGAGTTCTTCAGCGAGCTCACCGTGCGCGGCTCGCACCTGGCGGCACAGCTTCCGGCGTCGTCGATGGCGCTGCCGCGCGTGCCGCTCGCGTGGACGCTCGCGGCGACGGCGGTCGCGGTTGCCGCTGTCGCGCCCGGCGGCTGGCGACGCGGGGTCGTCCGCGCCGCGGCGCTGGGGTGCGTCCTCTGGCTCGCGGCGGTGCTCCTGATAGCCGGTCTGCCGATCCGCAGCCCGACGATCGACCGCTTTGCGCTGCCCGGCTCATCGGCGACGCTTGTGCGGGCCGCGGACCAGGCCGTGTTGATCGATCCTGGGTCGAACGCGAGGCGGTCTGGGGTGTTCACGCTCCGGCGCGCCGTCAGGGCGTGCGGGGCCTGGCGGGTGCGGACGGTCGTCATCACTGGCGCCCAGGCGGAGCGGTTCAATCATCTGCCGGAACTTGTCCGGGGCCTGTCGGTCGACAGGGTGCTGCTCCCGTCCGGCTTTGAAGCGCTCGCTGCGGCGCGCCCCGACGGAGATCAGGACCGTCTGTTGCGGAGGCTCCGTGGCGCCGGCGTGGATTCGCGCGAGCTCGACCCGGGTGAGGCGGTCTCCATCGGCGGGGTGTTGATCACTGTCGAGGCGCCGGGACGGGTGCGGGCGGAGGCGGCGGGCTCTGGCCTCTTGCTGGACCTCGCCCCGCTTCAGAGCGGAGAGCAGCTCACCCTGCCCTTCTGAATGCGCGGCTCCTTACGATCAGCCCTGCATGCGATCCACCGCACGCGCTATCGCGGCCGCCGCTCTTCTCGGGGTGCTCACCAGCACCGCGAGCGTCTTCCTGATCGCGTACTGGCCGCGGACGCACTACCCGCGCCGGGCGCAGCGGGATCGCGACCGGCGTCCAGAGGCGGGCGAGGGACGTGGGTTTCTCTCCGAGCGGTGCGATTCGGGCGTGGGGTATTCGCTCGCGTCAGGAATGGCAAGCCAGCAGTTCGTCGTCGGCGGGTACAACTACGTGCACACGGCGGCCCCGGTCCTGTGGCCCGACTCGGTGCGTCGGCAGGCTTCGCCCTGGCCGGCGGGGATGGAGCCGTGGCCGGCGGACGGGGTGAGCCGCCAGATGAT
>DASPMT010000351.1:0-8996 GCA_035626935.1 Phycisphaerales bacterium
GGCCGGCGGGCCAAAGGGACAGCATCGACCGCGCCAATCGGTCGTCTGCAAAGTCGATCCGGCGACTGGCACGGGGTTTGCCCTTGGGGGGGCGGGGTGATTGTCGGCGCGCGATCCGGCGGGGGCAACTCAACGGGGCAAAGAAATAAGGTAAGCAGACGCCGACGGAGCTCCTTCAAATGGACCGCTTCGACGAAACAGCCGCTTGCTTTCAAGCGCTTGGACCGTATGTGCGGCAGCCGGCCCACCAATCCGGCGAACCCCTGCCACGTTTACCCCGGCGGCGAGAAGGACGGGCGGCGTGCGGTACACTTCGCTACGAACGGAGTACGCATGAAAGTCATCTGCGATCGGGCGGCGTTGCTTGAGGCTGTGAACACGGTGGGGAGCGTGGTACCGACGCGGTCGCCCTCTCCGGCGCTGTCGTGCGTCAAGCTGACGGCCACCAAGACGGGAAGCGTCGGTGCACTCTCACTGGCGGGGACCGACGCCGAGGTGTCGATCGCCCTCGGCCTGAGCAAGGTCGATGTCGTGCAGGCCGGGGTGGCGGTGGTATCGGCCGACCGTCTGCGCGCGATCATCGGATCGATCGACGAGAAGGACCAGACGCTGACGATCGAGCTCGACGGCGATGTCTGCCACATAAAGGGAACGCGGAGCCGCTTCAAGCTCTTCGCCTTCCCCGCGGCCGACTTCCCGCCGCTGCCCGACATGCAGCAGGTCACCGGCGGCCCGACGCCGCCGCGAGCGGTCTTCAACGTCCCCGCGGGCACTCTGCTGCGCCTGATCAACCGCACCTCGTTCGCGACCGCCCGCGAGACCAGCCGGTACGCCATCAACGGCGTGCTCTTCAAGCGCGACGGGAAGAAGCTGGAGATGGTGGCGACCGACGGCCGCCGCCTGGCGCTCTGCCGCGCGAGCCTCAAGGCCGCGGGCGAAGGGACCGGCGTGACCAGCGCAATCATCCCGACCAAGGCGCTCGGCCTGCTGACGCGCGTCGCCCACGACCCCGAGGGGAACGTGCGCATCGCCGTGACCGACAACAAGGCGTTCTTCGCCTTCGAGGACGGCGAAGGCAAGGAGAAGTCCCCACGCGCCGTCGTGAGCACCACGCTGGTCGAGGGCGCGTTCCCCCCGTACGAGGACGTGATCCCCAAGGACCAGGACAAGAAGATCACCTCTGCGCGCGAGGACCTCGTCCGCGCCGTCCGCCAGGCGGAGATCCTCACCAACGAGGAGAGCCGCGGTGTACGGATGAGCTTCAACAACAAGGACAAGTCCGCCAAGCTCTTCTCCCGCAGCCCGGAGATGGGCGAGAGCGAGATCGAGCTGGCGCTCTCGGGCTACGAGGGAGACAACATCGAGATCAGCTTCAACCCGCGCTTCATCGCCGATGCGCTCAAGACGGTGGACGAGCCCGAGGTGCTGATCGAGCTGAAGGCGCCCAACAAGCCCGGTCTGTTCAAGGCAGGCAACGACTTTGTATACGTGGTAATGCCAGTGAACTTGCCGAGCTGACTTGCCTCTGCCTCACGGGCTTGGCAGACGTGCCGACCTAGGCGTTCGTCCAAGACCTCCACGCCTCCACCAGCCCCGCCGTCACCGGCCCCGGTGTCCGCTGGCCGATCGCGCGCGCCTCAAGCTGCACCACCGGCAACACCCCCCAGCTCGAGTTGGTCAGGAACAGCTCGTCAGCCCCCAGCACGTCGTCGATCGTCACCATCCGCCGCTCGACATGCGCACCTTTCAGGCCGAGCTTATCAATCACCCACCCGCGGGTGACGCCCGGCAGGACCGGGCTGGGGAGGTGACGCCCCGGCGTGCGTCTCTCTTCCGCGTCGCCGGTCGGACCGGCGGGACCGAACCCCTCTTCGTCGCGGGCGATCGGCGTGTAGACCCGCCCGCCCTTGACCACAAACGCGTTGCTCACGCACCCGCCCGCCAGGTGGTTCGTCGCGTCGAAGACCAGGGCCTCCGCTGCGCCCTTGCGTCCCGCCGCCTGGAGCTCCCGGAGCCGCCACCAGTAGGCCAGCGTCTTATGCCCCTGCGTCGGGTCGAAGTTGTTGGCGCGAGCATCGGCCAGAGCCGCGCTGACGCCGGTACGCAGCATCGCCTCCGGATAAACAGTGGCGGGCTGCGTGGTGATCAGGATCGTCGGATCGACGCGCTTCCCCTCCGCGCCGCCCCGGGCGAGCATGTTCAAGTCGCCGCCGGTCACTGTCAGCTTCACCCGCGCCCGCGCCAAGGCGGACCGCTCGACGGTGGCGAGCACCGCGTCGGCCAGCGCGGCCGCTCGAAGGTCGGGCGAGAGGTCCAGGGCCGCGGCGGACGCCGCGAGCCGCTCGGTGTGCTCGTCGAGCGCGATCACCCACGGTTTGCCCTCCCGCACGCCGCCCAGCATGGTCTCAAACAGCCCCACCGCGTGCTGGAAGCCCGCGTCCAGCGCGGGGACCGCCGCGGTGCCGAGGTCGACGAACGCGCCGTTGAGAAATGCCTGCATGACCGAGGATAGAGAGCGGGAGCATCGACCGGCCCGGGCCCTCACGCCCCCCGCCGCCGCGTCGCATGCCACAGCAGCGCCAAGCCGATCAGCCCCGCGACGGTGCTGCCGGCGAGCACGCCGATCTTCGCATGGTCGAGCTGCGAGGGGTGTGTCGCCCCGGGGAACGCGAGGTTGGCGATGAACAGGCTCATCGTGAACCCGATGCCCGCGATCCACGCCGCGGCGTGCAGCATGGCCGGCGTCACACCCGACGGCAGCCTCCCGATCCCCGTCTTCACCGCGAGCAGTGAAAAGAGCGTGATCCCCAGGGGCTTGCCGACGCACAGCCCCAGCACGATCCCCAGCGTCTCAGGGCTCGTGAACGCCGCAGCCAGACCGCCGGTCAGCGCCACGCCTGCGTTGGCGAGGGCGAACACCGGCACGATCAGGAACGACACCCAGGGCACCAGCGCGTGCTCCAACGACTGCATGGGCGTCTGCACCTTCTGGCAAGCGTCCTCGATCCCCTGCACGGCGGCTTGCTGCGACGCGCTCGTGTGGAGCGGCGTGTCCTGCTCCGCCTCGATCGTCCGTAGCGCCGACCGCGTGAACGCCGCGAAGGCGTGTCGGTTGACGCGTGACCTTGACGGGATCGTCATCGCCCCCAGCACCCCCGCGATCGTCGCGTGAACGCCGCTCCGGTACACGAACCACCACAGGAACAGCCCCGCGATCCAGTAGATCCACGCGCGCCGGACGCCCGACACGTTCAGCGCGACCATCGCCGCCAGCGCCGCGCCGGCGTAGAGCAGGAAGCCCGTCTCCAGGCGCTCGGTGTAGAACATCGCGATCACCAGCAGGGCGCCGATGTCGTCGGCGATCGCAAGCGTCGCCAGAAAGACCCTCAGCCCGGCGGGGACCATTTTGCCCAGCAGCGCGAGCACGCCCAGCGCAAAGGCGATGTCCGTCGCCGTCGGCACGCCCCAGCCGCGCACCGTCGGCTGTCCCCAGTTGACGCACGCGTAGATCACCCCCGGCGCGAGCATCCCCCCCACCGCCGCGATCACCGGGAGCGCGGCCGCCCGGGGGGACCGCAGCTCGCCGATCAGGATCTCGCGCTTGATCTCCAGCCCGACGACGAAGAAAAAAACCGCCATCAGCGCGTCGTTAATCCACCACTCCGAGGGCTTGGTGATGTCGAACCCGCCCACCGCGAAGCCTACCTCCACGTGCACCAGCTCGTGGTAAACATGAGACCACGCCGAGTTGGCCCACACGAGCGCGATGACGGCACACGCCAGAAGCACGATCCCCGGCGCAGCGCCCATCTGGGCGAAGTGCGCAAACGGCCGCACAAGCCGAGCGGCCAGCGCGGGCGAGGGGTCTTCGATCCTGCTGGTCGGTGTCTGGGCCATCTGAGCGTGTCTAGGAACAAAGTCCGCCCGGGTACGCCCGGGCGGTCGCGGGCCGACAAGCCCTGCCGTTAGCGGCGCGCCGCCAGCAGGTCGCGGATCTCGGTCAGCAGAAGCTGGTCCTTGGTCGGCGCGGGTGGGACCGCCGGCGTCGGCGCAGGCTGCGCCTCAAACCGCCGCCGCGCCGTGTTGAACAGCTTCACAACAAGGAAGATGCAGAAGGCCAGGATGACGAAGTTGATCGTGACCGTGATGAAGTTGCCATACGCCAGGACGGGAAGGCTCTCTTTCTGCATCGCGTCAAGGGGCATCGCCTTGCCGTCGTGGATCTGCGCGTACGCGGCGGTCGCCGCACGCGCCTTCTCGCTCAAAGGAACATACTTGTCAGAGAAGTTCACATCGCCCGCCATGCCAACCACCGGCATGATGACATCGCGCACCAGCGAGTTGACGATCGTTCCAAACGCCGCCCCGATGATCACCCCCACCGCCAGGTCCAGCACATTTCCCTTCAGCGCAAACTCGCGGAATTCCTTCATCATGCCCATGAGACTGCTCCAATGCGGCGGAAACTCCACGCACGCCGCCGACGTGCAGCCGCAGTCTAACCGGCGCCAGGCACGTTGTCCCGTCGCTCACCGCTCATTCGGGATCTCTTGCGGACCCGATCGGAGCACGCGGACGTTCTGCCGCCCCGCGTCATCGCGGTTGAGCAGCTCGTTGGCTTTGCGCCGGGCGGTCGCTTTGAGTGCGCGGTACCCCGCAAACCCCAGGCCGCCGATGATGGCCACGGGGATCGCGACGACCGCTACGACAAAGAACAAAGCCAGCAACGCCAGAAGCGCGACGACGATCAAGAAGACCGCCAGCGGCGATCCCCGACGGGCGACGACCTGTCCCTGCAGCCTTTGCACGGCCGGATTGTTGCCTCGGCAGGACCAGCCGGCGGCCGCCGCTCAGGCAAACAGGTTGGACGCGGGTGGCGACGCCGCAACGTTCGGCGACGTCACCTGGCCGCCCGACAGCCCGGCGACGCCGAACACGTAATCGGCTCCAGCGTTGAGCAGAGCCGCGTTGCGCACGCCGATGGAAGAGCCCGCGAGCGAGAAGCCGGCGGCGCCGCCCGTCGCCAGGTTCCCCTCTACCAGACTCCCGCCGGCCGCGACCACGCCGGTGCCCGTCGCCAGCACAACGGTGTTGCCCGACACACGCGTACCGCCGCTGGCGACTATCCCTTCGGCCGGCGAGCCCGCGAACCCCGGCGAGAAGACGTGGTTGCCGACGATGTGGCAGTTGGCCGCGCTGGTGATCCCGTCCCCGCCACACTCGTGCACGAGACACCCCGCCGCCATCGAGGCGCTCGCGATGTCGATGCCGAAGCCGCCGTTGGACGCGCTGCGGCTTCCCGCGACCTGCCCGCCCCCGGCGACGGCAATCCCCTTCAGCGTGTTGTTGGTCGCGTTGCAGCCGTCCACCATCGCACCGGCGCGCACGCCGTCGAGATCGTTGCTGTGCGCCGTGCAGCCGCGCAGCGTGAAGGGGCCGCTGAAGCCGCTCCCGGTGTTGTCCGAGCCGGTGCACGCCTCGCACAGCGCTCCGGCGGTCGACGCCTGGAACCCGTCGCCGCCGTTGACGTACGCCACGCATCCGCGGGCAACGCTCGCTCCGCCCATCGTAAACCCCGACCCGGTGTTGGCGTGGGACACGCAGTCGTTGAGCACCGTAGCCGCCGAAAGCGCAAAGCCCTCAGCCCCGTTCTGGTACGCGGTGCATTGGGTGTACGTGCAGGTCGGACCGGCGTTGTAGCCTACCGAGCCGTTGTTGTTGGCGACGCATCCACTCAGCGCGCTCCCCGTGTTTGTCGAGAACCCGAAGGTCCCGTTGTTGCCGCTCTGGCAGTTGACAACCCTGCTGAAGTTGTTCACCGAGACCCCCGACGCCCCGTTGTTGGACGCCCGCACGTTCAGCACGCTGCAACGGTGGGCGCCAAAGGCCTGGATGCCGCTGCCGCCGAAACCGCGGATGACGCCGTTGCAGACCGAAAAATTGTGCTGCGCGCCGTTCACATGGATGCCGTGCCCGCCCGCGCCACCCGCCCCGATGATCGAGTACCCCATCAGATCGATCGAGACGTTCTCCGCTTCCACAAGGATGCCGCTCGCACCCGCGGGCGCCGTGATGTTCCCCGGCAGGTAGTACGACCCCGGCTGGCTGATCCGGAACTGTGCCAGCGCGGTTCCCGGCGTGTTGAGAGCGTTGATCGGGATCCGCGGCTCAGGACCGGGCGTGGGGGCAACCGGACCCGCGGGCGGGTTCAACGGCCCTCCGGCGGCGAGTGCGGCGGCGGACAGAACCCCGGCTCCGGCGAGCAGGGCGCGGCGGTCAAGGTCATTCATGTGGGCTCCCTTCGTCGATTGGACCATTCAACCTACCACACGAATGGGGATGAACAAGGGAGAACCTGTCGGAAGTCCGCTCAAGCCCGCCTCCGCGCCGCTCTCCCGCGATCACACCCCAATCTGCGAACGTACGGCTGTAAGGCCCATGCGCTGAGCGGTACCATGCTCTGGAGGGGCGGCCAGGAGATCGGCGGCGATGGTAAACGCGGCGACGAAATCTGAGAACAGTGCGGACGTCGCCGGTGCGCGAGCCACTATGGGCTTCGCCCACCTCCACCTCCACACCGAGTACAGCCTCCTCGACGGCGGCAACCGCGTCGACAAGCTCCTCGACCGCGTCAAAGAGCTCGGCATGAAGGCCGTCGCCTGCACCGACCACGGCAACATGTTCGGCGCCGTCGCCTTCTACACCGCCGCAAAGGACCGCGGCGTCAAGCCCATCCTCGGCGTCGAGGCCTACGTCGCCCCCGGCGACCGCACCGACCGCACCTACACCGGCGTCAGCGACGGCGGCTACCACCTCGTCCTCCTCGCCGAGAGCAACAAGGGCTGGGAGAACCTGCTGGTCCTCTGCTCCGAGGCCTACCTCACCGGCTTCTACTTCAAGCCCCGCATCGACCGCGCCCTGCTCGAGAAGCACAGCGAGGGCCTCATCGCCATCAACGGCCACCTCGGCAGCGAGCTCGGCGAGCACTTGCTCGAGTACGAGCGATCGGGCGACGCCTCCCACTGGGAGAAGGCGGTCGATTGCGCCAAGTGGCACGCGAAGGTCTTCGCCCCGACCAAAGACGGGCCGCGCTTCTTCATCGAGCTGCAGCACCACGTCTACGAGCAGAACTCGATCAACAAGCACCTGATCAAGCTCGCCCGCGATCTCAAGCTCCCCCTGGTCTGCGACAACGACAGCCACTTCCTCCGCAAGGAGGACCACGATTCCCACGACACGCTCATCTGCATCAGCACCGGTAAGAGCAAGAACGACCCCGACCGGATGCGCTACCCGACGGAGATCTACGTCAAGAGCCCGGAAGAGATGGCCGAGCTCTTCGAGCAGTACGGCGAGGCCGGCGCCGAGGCCCTCTCCAACTGCGACGCCATCGCCGCCCGATGCAACGTCACCCTCCCCATCGGCGCCAACAACGCCCCGATGGTCCGCGTCCAGCGCAAGGCCCCGACCGTCGCGCCCGCAAAGAAGAAAGGCAAGACGAAGGATGAATGGGCGGGCCTCCCCGAACCCTCCGAGCCGCGCTTCAACGGCGACCTGACGACGTGGTACGAGGCCTACTGCCGCGAGTTCGAGGTCGTCCCCTTCTCCGTGCCAGAAGACGCCAGCCCCGACGACAAGAAGGCCCTCCTCTCTGACGCTAAGAACGAGTGCGACGCCGCCCTCCGCCTCCTCGCCGAGGGCGGCTACATCTGGCGATACGGCACCAACAGAAACGCCCCCGACGAAGCGGAAAAACGCGCCCGCCTCGAACGCGAGCTCAAAATCCTCGCCGACAAGGGCATCTCCGCCTACTTCCTCATCATCTGGGACTTCGTCAACTGGGGCCGCCAGAACGGCGTACCCGGCCTCGCCCGCGGCTCGGGCGTCGGCACCATGGTCGGCTACGTGATGGGCCTTTCCAACGCCTGCCCCGTCCGCTACGGCCTCCTCTTTGAACGCTTCACCGACCCCGACCGCTCCGAGTACCCCGATATCGATATCGACCTCTGCCAGGACGGCCGGGGCCGCGTCATCAGCTACGTCCGCGAGAAGTACGGGCACGTCGCCCAGATCATCACCTTCGGAACCCTCAAGGCCCGCGCCGCCATCCGCGACGTCGGGCGCGTCCTGGAGCTGCCCCTCAGCGAGGTCGACAAGGTCGCCAAGCTCGTCCCCGAACAGCTCGGCATGACCCTCGACAAGGCGCTCGAGCAGGAGCCCGACCTCCAGAAGCTCTACGACGCCGACCCAACCGTCAAGCGCTGCATCGACAACGCCCGCGCCATCGAGGGCCAGGCCCGCCACGCCTCCGTCCACGCCGCCGGCGTCATCGTCGCCACGCGCCCGCTCAACCAGATCGTCCCCCTCTACAAGCCAACAAACAGCGAGGACATCGTCACCCAGTGGGACGGCCCCACCTGCGAGAAGATGGGCCTGCTGAAGATGGACTTCCTCGGCCTGCGCACCATCAGCGTCGTCGCGCGCGCCAAGAAGCTGATCACAAGCGCACTGAGCGAAGACGAGCTCTACAAAGCCGTCGGCCGCAAGAAGGGCGACGGCGGCCCACACCCGCTCGACCTCGACCGGCTCGACTTCAAGGACCAGCGCGTCTTCGAGATGTTCCGCCGCGGCGACACAACCGGCGTGTTCCAGTTCGAATCCCCCGGCATGCGCCGTCTCCTCATCGAGATGAAGCCCGACCGGCTCGAGGACCTCATCGCCGCCAACGCCCTCTTCCGCCCGGGCCCGATGGACCTCATCCCCGACTACAACCGGCGCAAGCACGGCCAGCAGCAGGTCCCCAAGGTCCACGCCATCGTCGATAAGTACACCGCCGAGACCTACGGCGTCATGGTCTACCAGGAACAGGTCATGCAGATCGTGCACGGCTTGGGCGGCATCAAGCTGCGCGACGCCTACACGCTGATCAAGAACATCAGCAAGAAGAAGCACGACAAGATCGAGAAGGAGCGTCCCAAGTTCGTCGACGGCGCCCA
>DASPMT010000352.1:0-5373 GCA_035626935.1 Phycisphaerales bacterium
GTTGCTCGCCCGAGCGGGCGTGGAGATTGGGGTAGTTGCGGGTCCCGCCTTCGCCGCCGAGGGCTTGTGCGGGGCCGAAACGGTCGCTGAGGCGGGGCGCGAGGGCAGTTCGTTCTCCAGCGCCGTGATGCGGGCCTGCTCTTCCGCGGCCTGCGTCGCGGCGGCTGCAGCGGCCTGCGCTGCCGCCTGGATGTTGTCACTGATTGCTCGTGTGGTGAACGCGCCGATGCCATACCCCACCGCGGTGCAAATGAACATCGCGGGAACGGCCTTGAGAATGATGTCTTCGGCCGGGTTGCCGACCAGGACGCCGGCGGCGATAGCGATGACAAAGGCGGCGAGTCCGAAGCAGGAGGCGATGGCCTTTGTCGGGACGTCTTCGGTCACAGTCGGGTCTCCGGCTGGGCGAGGGGCGGCGGACGGGTGCGCACCGATGGCGGGTACGGCTTGAGACGGTGAACCGCCTACCCATCGGCCGGATCGGGGCGCGACTTTGGTGCATCTCAGACGCAACGTGTGCGCCAGCGGTTATCGGGGCGGCGATTGTGGAAAAATCAGTCCACGCGGGCCGCGATTAACCGGGTAAGCCGGTGCCAGACACCCCGCGACGTTGGGCGTTGAGGTAGCGCGGCGGCTTGGAGGCCAAGGCGGGCGATCACGCCCTCCGCCGAGGCGCAAACGGCCATTGCGGCCGGGGATGCGGGCGTGTGAAGCAGGAGCGGCCGGCGGTCGCGTACGGCCTGTGGCAACGCCGGGTCACTGGGAAGAGCGCCCAAGAGCGGGAAATCGCGCCCGAGGAATCGCCGCGCGACAGCGGCGATGCGGCTGTGCACTTCTTGCGCTTCCTCGGCGGAGGCGCACTGGTTGATCACGAGCATCGGCACAAACTGCGCGGGTGAGCTCGCAGTTGAGTGGCACGTCACCTTGAGCAGTGCGTATGCGTCGGCAAGGGACGTCGGCTCTGGCGTGGCCAGCAGCAGCGCCAAGTCCGCGGTGTGGATCGCCGACCGCACTGTTGGGCCCATGCCGGCGCCCGTGTCGAGGATGAGCACGTCGGAGCAGCCGTCGAGTTCGTGGAGGCGTGCAAGGACGCGGCTGTCGCCGTCGGCGCTGCCGTGGGTGAGGCCGACGGAGCCGGGGATGAGCCGGAAACCGCCGGGTGCAAGGAGGGCGAGGTCCTCGAGCGGCGTGTCGTCGAAGGCGCGGTCAATCCGGCCGGTCGGGTTGAGGCCGCAGAGGAGGTCGGCGTTGGCCAGGCCGAGGTCAAGGTCGAGCAGGGTGGTGCGCACGCCGCGGGCCTGCAGAGCGATGGCAAGGTTGACGGCGAGGTTGGTCTTTCCCACACCACCCTTGCCGGACGAGATGGTGAGCACCTTGGCGCGCTTGGTGGTGCGGAGAGGGAGTGGCCCCCCACTTTCAACCAGGCGACGGAGCCGCGTGGCTTGGTCGCTTGTCGGGATGGCGGGGAGGGCGGACATTTGGGAAGGCACTCGGGACCAGGCAATTGGCACTCGTAAGGCGGAGTCAGTGAGGCGCCCTCATCCGCCTCCGCTCAAAGCACCGCAGGCACCTTCTCCCGCGGAGCCGGGAGAAGGAGGCTGGCGGTCACTTCGTCATGGCGCCGTCGAGGATGAGTCGGGCGAGGCGGTCGGTGCGTCCGGGCTCGATGTCGTCGGGGACTTCCTGGCCGGTGGTGATGTACGAGAGGCGCGAGTCGAGGCGCTTGGCGATATTGAGCAGGACGCCGTAGCTGGCCGCTTCGTCGAGCTTTGTGAAGATCAGGTGGTCGGGCTTGAGGGGCTGGTAGCGTTCGACGGCCCGCATCATGGCCGCGTCGCCGAGGACGCTGGAGAGGACCATGTGCGTCTGGTGGGGCCGGGCGGCACGGAGGAAGTCGCCCAGCTCGCTCAGGCGGGCGGAGTCGCTGGGGGAGCGACCGGCGGTGTCGATCAGGATGGCGTCCATATCGGCCAGTTCGTCCACGGCCGTGGCCATCTCCTGCGGCGTCATCACGACCTTGAGCGTGACGCCGATGATGTTGGCGTAGGTGCGGAGCTGCTCGACGGCGGCGATGCGGTAGGTGTCGGCGGTGATCAGGCCGACCTTCTTGCCGTGCCGGAGCTTGTAGGCCGCGGCGAGCTTGGCGACAGTGGTGGTTTTGCCGACGCCGGTGGGACCGATGAGGGCGATGGTGAGAGGGCGGCCGTCGATGGGGCGGACGGGGAGGGGGGTGTCGGTATCGGGGAGGAGGGCCTCGATGTGACGGATCATCGCCTGGCGGACGATGCCGGCGTCGGCGAGCTCCTGAGGGTCGAGCTCGTCGCGGACCGCGGCGGTGATGTCATCGGCCAGCTCGCGGGAGACGTCGGCCTCGATGAGCTTCATGTAGTGCTCGACGAGGGACTGGGGCATGGGGGGCGCGGCGAGGGTGGCTATGCCCGGGGCGGACTGGAGGACCTGACCGACCATGCGCTTGATGGCGGCGAGCTCGGCGCGGAGCTCGGGGTCTTGAGAACTCGAAGGGCTCGAAGAAGGGAAGGAACGCGGAGACACGGGGGGGCGTTGGGAGTCGCGGAAGGTCGATGCGGAAGGAGCAAGCGCGTCGACGGTTTGCTGTACCGCTATGGGAGTCTCCGGCGCAGACGCAGCCACCACCCCCACCCCCGGCCCTTCCCCTCCGGGCAGGGGGGACGTCGCCGGCCGCGCGAGGCCGTAGGCCTTGCCAAGGGCGGAGGGGTTGACGCGGGAGCCAGCCGCAGCGGGCTCGGGTTGGTCGACGCGAGAGCGGGCTGCGCGCGGAGGGGTGTTGACATCGACGCTAGCGGTGATCTCGACGGTCGGCTTGCCGCCGAGGCCGAAGATCGCGCCGTGCTTGTACGAGCGGGTGTGCAGGATCACCGCGTCTTTGCCCAGGTCTTTCTTGACCTGGGAAAGGGCGTCGGCCATCGTGGGTGCGCGGAACGTTTTGAGCCTCATCGCGGTGCCTTCCTGGCGTTGCGTGGGGAGAGGGCGGGGTCGGGAATGCCACCGCGCTGGCGTCCTGCCGGCGCGGCTGGTGAGAGTATCGGGTGAGGCTCGGGCCTGCGTGGAGATTTGGTGAACGTGGGTCGCTCACGGCCCTTTGAGCGCATCGGGTTGGTTCAGGCCGCGGCTTCCTGCGCGGCATGGGCCGCCGCCTTTACGCCGATCGGAAGGTGGGTGATCAGCGCGAGACTTTCCACTTCCACACCCTGAACGATCTCGTTGTACCCGAGCACCGCCGCCGAGGGCATGTGCGGCTCGATGATCTGCCGGACGACCGCGCGAACCGTGGGCGAGGCGAGCACCACGGGGTGGTGGCCGGCAGCGGTGACCTGCTGGAGGCCGCGGACGATCTGGTCAGCGGTGGAGGTGGCGACGGAGGCGGGCATGGTGAGGCTCGTTCCGGCGGCGGAGCGGTCGATGTAGCCGTTGATGAAGTCCTCGAGGCTGGGGTCGAGGGTGACGCAGACGATGCGGGGCCTGCCGTTCTCGCCCGATGAGGCGTGGAGCTGGCAGATGGAGCGGCGGAGGCCGTTGCGGACGTACTCGGTGAGGACGTCAACGTCCTTGGTCTTGGGCATCCAATCGGCGAGGGTCTCGACGATGGTCTCCATGTCGCGGATGGGGATGCGCTCTCGGAGGAGGTTCTGCAGGACGCGGTGGAGGTCGGCGGTCTTGACGACCGTGGGCAGAACCTCCTCGACCAGCTTGGGGGCCTTGGTCTTGAGCTGGGCGACAAGCTCCGTAACTTCCTGGCGGCTGAGGAGCTCGGCGGAGTAGGTTTTGACGACCTCGGTGAGGTGCGTGGCCAAGACGCTCGTCGGATCGACGACGGTGTAGTTCATCGTCTCGGCGCGGGTCTTCTGCGCCGCATCGATCCACCATGCGTCGAGCCCGAACGCGGGCTCTTTCGCAGGTGTGCCGTCGAGGGGGCCCGAAGAGATGCCGGAGTCGATGGCGAGGAGCTGGCCGGGGATGGTCTGGCCGCGGGCCACGACCGCGCCCTTGATCTTGAGGCGGTACTCGTGGGCGGGGAGCTGGAGGTTGTCGCGGATGCGGACGGGGGGCATGATGACGCCCAGGTCGGCGGCGGTCTGACGGCGGATGGCGCTGATGCGCTCGAGCAGGTCGCCGCCCTGGGCGGTGTCGACCAGCGGGACGAGGCCGTAACCGACCTCGAGCTCCATGGCGTCGAGCTTGAGGAGGCTTTCGGGGGACGGCGCCTCGGGCTTGCCGCCCGCGCCGCCGGGCCCGGCCGCGGCGACGGCTTTCTGCTGCTCGACCTTCTGGCGCTGGCTGCGGAGGAGCCCCCAGGCGATTGCGGCGATGCCGCCGGCGGTGACCAGGAGCGGAATCGTGGGCAGGGGCGTCAGCGACAGGAGCGCGAGGAACGCGGCGGTGACGAACAGGCCGGTGGGCTGCCCCATCACCTGCTGGGTCATCTCGTCGCCGAGCTCGGCCTTTGAGCCGGAGCGGGTGACGATCAAAGCGCTGGCGATGGCGATGATAAAGGCGGGGATCTGTGCGGTGAGACCCTCGCCGATGGTGAGCTTGGTGAAGACCTCCATCGTCTGACCGATGGGCCATCCCTTCTCGAGGACGCCGATGGCGATGCCGCCGAGGATATTGATGGCGGTGATGATGATGCCGGCGATGGCGTCGCCGCGGACGAATTTCGAGGCACCGTCCATCGCTCCGAAGAAATCGGCCTCGTGGCTAACGCGTTCGCGGCGGCGGCGGGCCTCGGCCTCGTTGATGACGCCCGCGTTGAGGTCGGCGTCGATGGCGAGCTGCTTGCCGGGCATGGCGTCGAGGGTGAAGCGCGCGGCGACCTCGGCGATGCGGGTGGCGCCCTTGGTGATCACGATGAACTGCACGATCACCAAGATGAGGAAGAGGATGACGCCCACGACGAGGCTCTTGCCGGCGACGAAGCTGCCGAAGGCGCTGATAACGTGGCCGGCGACGTCGAGCGCCTGCTCGGCCGACTGGGCATCTGCGGAGAGGATCAGACGGGTGCTGGCGACGTTGAGCACGAGCCGGAAGAGCGTGGTGGCCAGCAGGAGCGACGGGAAGACGCTGAAGTCCAGCGGCTCCTTCATGTAGATGGTCGTCATGATGATGACCATCGAGAGGGCGATGTTGAGGCAGATCAGGACGTCCATCACCATCGGCGGCAGCGGGACGAGGACCACGCCGAGGAGGAAGACGAAGGAGATGGGGATGATGAGGCCCCGGTACTTCTTGAGCGCGACCATCCACGCGGGGACGTTGGGGGCGGCGGTCAGGGTGGCGGGGGATTTGGCCATGGGAGCGGGCGAGGCATTAGCCACTAGCCATTAGGCACTAGTG
>DASPMT010000353.1:0-4349 GCA_035626935.1 Phycisphaerales bacterium
AGTCCGATGTTCAGCACCATCAGTTCCATCAGCCCGCGCGCGTTCATCATGGCGCCGATCGCCAGGCTTTCGCGCCCCCCCTCGCCGCTCAGCCGGGCCGCTGCGGCACAGGCGAGCAGCTTCCCCGCGCACGCGCCGACGACAATGACGGCCGCGACAACCCACATCCACCAGGAATCGATGAGCGTTACGCGCGTGCTGAGGCCGCTGCTTACGAAGTAGAACGGCAGCAGCAGCGCCGTTACAACGGGTGTCAGGGTGCGCAGCAGCCCTTCGCTGAGCCAGCCGCGGGGCACCGCCGCCCCGACCACAAACGCGCCGAATACAGAGTGCACGCCCACCAGGTCGGTGCACCAGGCGGCCAACGCCAGCATCGTCAGCACCGCCGTGAGGGCGGGGCTGGGCAGCACCAAGGCCCCTGGTTCCGCAGGGGGGTGGAGCCTCTTCATCAATGGACGTATCACGGCCACCACGGCAACAAAGGCGGCGCCGCCACCGAAGGCAAAGGCTGCCGGCCACCAGCCGGCCGCCGCCCCGCTTCCCACCAGGGCCGGGAGCAGCGCCAGCACACACCATGCCAACACATCGTCGATCGCGCCCGCCGCGAGCAGCAGCGTCCCGACCGCGCTGGTGGAAAGCCCGCGCTCGGCGATCATCCGGGCCATCATCGGGAACGCGGTAATGCTCATCGCCGCCCCGAGAAAAACCATCGCCTGCAGCCGGCTGACCCCCTCTCCGAACTGCCGCGGTTCGGTTCCGTGCAGCCACGCCGCGATCCCCATTCCTACCAGCAGCGGAACGATCATCCCCGCGGCGGCGATAGCGCCCGCGGCACGCGCTTTAAGTCTGAACAAATCCAGCCTGAACTCGACGCCGACAAGGAACATGTACAGCACGAGCCCCACCTGGGCCACTACGTGCAGCAGCGGGCGCGAGCCGGTCGGGAACAGCCACGATTGGACGTCGGGCAGGGACGCTCCCAGGAGTGAAGGCCCGAGCGCGATGCCCGCGATCATGTGACCGACAGCCTCCGGCTGCCTGAGCCTTCGGGCGAGCGACCCGGCGGCGCGGCACGCCAGCAGCACCGCGGCGGCCTGCAGGAAGAACATCAAGGTGAGGTTGGCGTTGCTCATCAGGTGCGTCGAACCTGTATACTAACCGAAGCCCACGACCGATCACCACGGAGCGCGCCGATGGTCGAACCTCCCGTTGCCAGCCGCCGCGCACCCGTTCCCGCTGTCCCGGTTGAGGTGCTCGCGCCGCACCCCGTCATCACAAGCGCATACGCCGATGCGGGGCAGAAGCGAACTTTTCTTAACGCGATCTTCGACGATACCGCCCAGGACTACGACCGTGTGGAGCGATGGCTGTCGCTCGGCAGCGGCAAGTGGTACCGGCGTGCCGCGCTGGCGCGAGCGGGGCTCAGACACGGCATGTCCGTCGCGGACGTCGCCACCGGGACCGGGCTTGTCGCCGAGGGTGCGCTGCGCATCATCGGCCCCACACCTCCTGCGCGCCTGGTGGGGATCGACCCCAGCGCGGAGATGATGCGACGCGCCCGCGAGCGGTTGGGGGTCGAGACGGTTTCCGGGACTGCCGAATCGCTTCCGTTTGCCGACGCCTCGTTCGACTTCCTGTCGATGGGGTATGCCCTTCGGCACGTTGAGGATGTCTCCAGCGCGTTCCGCGAGTTCCACCGCGTCGTCAGGCCCGGGGGGCGCATCTGCATCCTGGAGATCACCCGGCCGCGCACCCGGCTCGGGTGCGCTTTCCTGCGAACATACCTCGGCACCCTATCACGCGGCATCGGCCTCTTCGGGAAACTCGCCCCGCGTACGCCCGAGCTCTGGGCGTATTACTGGGAGACAATCGACAAGTGCCTCCCGCCGCAGGAGGTGCTGCACGCCCTGAGCAGCGCCGGATTCATCCAGGTCAACCGCAAGGTGTTCGGCGGGATCTTCTCGGAATACACCGCCACCCGGGCGGCCGCGAGCTGACCGAGCGCACAACAGGCGCAAGTCCATTTTCGTCCGCGAGAAGGGCCGATGTCGCATTGTCGGCGTCCTCGAGCGAATAGAACCGGATGCGGCATATTAGCGTACACTAACAAGCTCATGCACCGCTCTTCTCACGCTTTCACCACCCACGACGGGGCCACGCTCCGTTATCACGCGTGGTCGCCCGTTTCACCAAACGGCCGGGCTGTCCTTCTCTTCCACCGTGGCCATGAGCACGGTCTCCGCTGGCAGGAGACCGTGGAGAACCTCGGGCTTGACGGTTCCACGTTCTACGCCTGGGACCAGCGCGGGCACGGGTCGTCTGACGGGAAGCGCGGGCACGCCGAGAGCCTCGCCGCGATCGTCAAGGACGCCGAGTGGTTCGCCCGTCACCTGCAGCGTGAGCACGGCGTCGACCTCCGCCAGACAGCCGTTGTCGCCCACTCAGTGGGTGCAGTGATCGCCGCGGCGTGGGTCCACGACTACGCGCCGCCGGTCCGTGCGATGGTGCTGGCTACGCCGGCCTTCCGCGTCAAGCTGTACATCCCGCTGGCACTGCCGGCGTTGCGCCTGAAGCAGAAGCTGCTCGGGCCGGGCGTCGTCAAGAGTTACGTCAAGGCGAGCATGGTCACCGGCGACCCCGCACAACGGGTCATCTATGGGAGAGACCCGCTGGTTTTCCGCGAGATCGCCACCAACATCCTCATCGACCTGCGCGACACCGCCTCGCGTTTGCTGGCGGACGCCGCTGCGGTCACTACGCCGACTCTTACCTTCACCGCCGACCGTGATTGGGTCGTCCGCACCGCGCCCCAGCGAGTCTTCCACGACGCCGTGAACTCGCCGCACAAGCGATTTGTACTCCTCCGGGGCTTCCGGCACGCCGTCTTTCATGAGTCAGGGCGCAGGGAGGTGACGAGCGCTATCAGTGGCTTTATCAACGAGGCCTTCGCGCGCTCCGGTCCGCCAAGCCTGCTGGACGCGGACAAGGCGGGGCATACCAAGTCCGAATTTGACCGCCTCAGCGCCCCAAGCGGCTCACCGCTCTGGCCGCTGCAGCGTGCGTTTCTCCGCCGGGTAGGCCCGCTCAGCGACGGCGTAAAGCTTGGTTGGCGGTCCGGCTTCGATTCGGGCGTCACCCTGGACTACATCTACGAGAACCGCGCCCGCGGCCGCACGCCGCTTGGCCGGCTGATCGACCGCAATTACCTCGACGCCCTAGGCTGGCGCGGCATCCGCGTCCGCCGCGAGCACCTGCAGCGCACGCTGCGCGCCGCGGTCGAACGCACCGCGGCTGAAGGCCGCCCCGTGCGCATCCTTGACACCGCCGCGGGAGCCGGGCGGTACATCCTCGACACGATCGCCGCGACCCCGGCAGTGCCGATCAGCGCCCACCTGCGCGACTACAAGCAGGAGAATCTCAACGCCGCGCGCGCCCGGATCAGAGAACTCGGGCTCACCACGGTGACGACCGAACGCGCCGATGCCTTCGATCGTGGGTCGATCGCGTCCGTTAGCCCGCGCCCGACGATCGCCGTCGTCTCGGGACTCTACGAGCTGTTCCCCGCGAACGCGCCGCTCCGTGAGTCGCTCGGCGGGCTCGCCGACGCCCTGGAGCCGGGCTCGCTGTTGATCTATACCAACCAGCCTTGGCATCCGCAGATGGAGTTCATCGCCCGCGTGCTGGTGAACCGCGAGGGCCGACCGTGGGTGATGCGCCGCCGCACCCAGCAGGAGATGGACCAGCTTGTCGAGGCCGCCGGGTTCGAGAAGCTCTCCCAGGAAGTCGACCGGTGGGGAATTTTCACTGTCTCTCTTGCGCGGAAGCGATAGCTCTTACTGACGAAACTATGCGCATCAACTGGACAGCCGCTCGCACGTCCGCCCTTCTCTCCATCCTGTTTCTTGTCGTTTACGGCGCAACCAACCTGCTGGCGTCCCTTCGGTCAGACGTTCCGAGCTTTCACTTCGACTGGGAGCACAACACGCCGTTTGTGCCACTGATCTTCGTTCCGTACATCTCGATCGATCTGCTCTTTGTTGCCGCCCCCTTCCTCTGCCGGACGGACCGGAGACGGCGGACGCTGGCGAACCGGCTCGCGGCCGCGACCATCCTCGGTGGGCTTTGTTTTCTTCTCTTCCCGCTCCGGTTCGCGTTCGAGCGCCCGCCCGTGGCGGGTCTGCTCGGCAAGGCGTTCGACCTATTCCGCCAGATGGACCAGCCGTTCAACCAGTGCCCCTCGCTCCACGTCGCTCTCGCGAGCATCCTGTTGGGGGAGTACCTCCGGTTTGTCCAGGACCGCATGCGTAACCGGCGCGCCCTTGCGGCAACGCTCGCGGCGGCCACGTGGC
>DASPMT010000354.1:0-7609 GCA_035626935.1 Phycisphaerales bacterium
CGGAGAGCGGGTCTGCTTCTCCGGCACCGGCGTCTTGAGCGGTTCGGGCTTCTTGGTGGTGTCGGGCATGGACGAAGTATACAACCCTCCGAGACGGCGGCAATCCTAGACGCCCCTATATCCATAAAAATATCCACAACAAAACCGAATAGGACGGTAGACAGGGAGTCGGAACGCGGTATGCTTGCCCCATGACCACAAGGGTCGCCGGGGCTGGCGAAGGCTCACGCCGCTAGTCCCCCCTGAGGCGCAATGAAAAGCCCCGCTGTGAACGGGGCGAAAGTGAGACGGAGAGCCCGACGTGCGGGCCAGCCCTTTGCCGGGCATCCTCGAGAGAGGGCGCCCGGTATTTGACGCCTTGGCAGGATCTGAAGCCGCCCAGGCAGGGTCCGGCGGCAACCGCCGGTCCCTCTACTTCCATCATAGCGCTTCGACACGTCTCTCACGAGTCCTGGCCCGCTCTCGCCTTTTGAGACTTGGCCGCCGTCACGACCTTCTCCCACTTCAACCCATATACCGCTCCCTTAGTGGAACATCGACGCGGGGGTGCGGAGGCGGAAGGGGCACCCCCGGCCATCACGACTGTCTCCAAGCTGCGCAAGCGCGACCTTGCCGACCCAGCCCCCGGCGCCGGCAGTTGCCGCGTGTCCGATGTGGCGCTATGCCGGCTGAATCAGTTCGGGACCATTGTTCTTCACGTTGCCGATGGCAGTGCCGACCACATGCTCGGCGATGACGCCAGCGGCGGGGTGGCGGAGCAGTTGCTGCAGCTCGGCAGGCTCGGCGCTCGGGTTGAGCCATGCGTCCACGTCCTCGGGCTCCAGCACCACGGGCGTGCGGTCGTGGATGTGCTCCAGACCGGGCGTGGCGGACGTCGTGATGATTGTGAAGGTGTCCCCCTCGCGCAGGCCGGCAAGCAGCATCGGCTGGTCGTCGGCGCGGTGGAGGTAGTGCGGGCGCTTGGTCTTCTGGCCCGGCACAGCCTCCCACTCGTAGTAGCCGGCGGCGGGGACGATGCAGCGGCGCGACCTGAAGGAGCCGCGGAACATGCCGCTGGTGGCGACCGTCTCGCAGCGGGCGTTGATGGGTTTGACCTTGGGGGGCTCGGCCTTGTCCGCGGCCCATGCCGGCACCAGGCCCCACGTGGCGGTGGTGAGCGTGAGTCGCGAGGAAGCGTCGGGGGCGGGCGTGGCGAGCCGCACGATCGGCAGGCGCTGGGTGGGCGCGGCGTTGTAGTGGCCGCGGGGGTCGTCCAAGAAGGCGCCGGCTTCGGGGTCGATGTCGAGGGATCCGAACAGCTTCTGCAAGGCGGCGGGCGAGAGCTTGGCGTTGATGCGGCCGCACATGGAGCGGATCGTACGATCGGGCATGACGCGCAGCAGGACCTGGTGGGTGACGATCGTGGACGGGCCGTACGCGATGGCGCCGGAGCAGGCGCCGCGCTCGCTGGCGTCGCTGCCGGAGCAGCCGTCGCCGGGCGGCACGTTCGTGATGGTCGAGTTCCCGGTGCGCAAGAGCGGCGAGCCAGACACGGTGACGACGGGGCAGATGCTGCCTGCGTGGGAGTACCGGGTGGACCCGCTGCCGCGCAAGGGCAAGGCGGGGACGCTGTCGGAGCCACTGAAGGCGCGGGTGGTGGGACGCGTCGCCGATCGGCCAGCGCCGGCGCCGTGGGCGGGGGATGCGGCGGGGCTGCTGCGCGGGTACGGCGGCTGCTAATCGTCGGCACCGTTCTTTCGTCTGCGAATGCGTTCGATCGCCCGCATCAGGTGGGCGTCATAACGCCGCTGCAGCGAGCTGCCGAACCATCGCCACCACTGGTTCAACACTACCGCGGCCCTCTGGATTTGCGTGATCAGGGCACAGATGACGAGCAATGCCGCAACGAGCTTAGTGAAGTCCATAGACGACACTACCGGCGAGTTGACCACCGCTTGCGCATTCCGCGCGCCACCCCCCTGAGATTTCCTCACGGGCCGCGGCAACTCGCCGGTATCCTGCACCACCGACCGTGCCTAGCTGAAGAAATGAGGAGCTCTGTACACGTCCTCGATGTCAAACACTCCCCTCGCCGGAGGCGCGGGCAGTTCGAGTCGGTATCGACTCTGCCACTCGTGCGACAGCTCCTTCAGTAGTGGTACCCGATGCAGGCGCACAAACTGATCACGGGTATGGAAAGCCAGCGCGTCGCAGTCTGCGGCGTGGCATCCGAACGCGTCATGGCGAGCAGAAAAGTCGATATCGTCAGCGCGGCAGGCGCGTCCTGTCAGCAGCATGTGCGCCGCGTCTAGCGACTGAACGAAGTTGGCGACAATGCCGTTTCGCTGTCCGGACACGTCAATTGGCTGCGATCGATCCTCAAGCTCCACGCTGAACTTCTGGAGGCTGGTTCGCACTGTACAAATGCGCGGCTTTCGGTAAGGCTGCACGACCGGCACCCCGAGCGGAGTTGTCCACCGTACGGCATGGCCTGCGCGCGAGATGATCCCGGCGCATTTCCGAAGGTGGTGCAACAGTGCAACGGCCCCTGAGCATTTCGACGACATCTGCCTCACCACAAGTCGAAATAGGACCTTCGCCGCATGGTCCGCTGCACTGCCATGGACGCTGATGCCCCTTGCCTGAAGGCGTTGGAGAAGACGGGCGCAGGATGCTGCCGCCGCGCCGCCGTTGATCATCTCGATTACCACGGGCTTGATCAACGCTCTCGACAGTTGCGCGCGCATCGCTGCGACCGCCGCACCTTCCGCGCAATGTTCGACCTCCTCGATGACGCCGGCGGTGATCTCGGTGTAAACGTCGCGGGGTTGCGAGGCTGCGGTCATGTTGGCCAGCGAGGCCCCCATGGCGTCCCTGCCTAGTGCCGCGAGGTGCTGAAGTGCGTTACAGGAACCGTCCATGTATACCGGCAGCGTTGATCCGACTCCGTCGGGATCGCACACAGCCCGACAGGCCGCAAGGAACTGAAGCGGCTTCTCGGCACCCTGCCAGAACTCGCTTCTGGCTGGACTAGACGCTGCCCGCTCAATGTCGCTGGCGTGTTGGTCGACCCACTCGATCCGACGCTCTAGTGCAAGCTTGTCAATTCCATTCCCGTACAGGTTGGCAGCATGAATTCTGAGCCACCTCTCACCGGTTGAGCCCGGTCTCTTACTGCGCTCCAGCCGCAGCATGGCCCGCGCCGGATCGTTCCCTTGATGGTGTAGTGCAGAAGACGAGAAGTACGTTCGGTAGCGATAGTCGCAAAACGCCTCGGGCTGTACCGGCACGCGGTCAACGCATCGCCGAGCTTCCGCAAGCTGACTTT
The DNA here is from genome assembly GCA_035626935.1 of Phycisphaerales bacterium. Lineage (GTDB taxonomy): Bacteria > Planctomycetota > Phycisphaerae > Phycisphaerales > UBA1924 > JAJTGZ01. Next base: position 3,308 of record DASPMT010000354.1, read on the forward strand.
GGAGGGCATGCCTCGCGCATCGCCGTCGCCGGTTCTCGTCCTTCGCCAAGGATCGCTCTCGATACACCTCAAGCGCCTTGACGGTAAGCGGCATTTGGACCACTGCCTCCGGAACCGGCAGGTCGTACTCATGAGCAACAAGTCGCTTGGCGGCACCGGAGATGAGAGCGACGCGACCTCGGTACGCATCCTCTATAAGCTGCATCGATTGAGCGTCGATGCCCCACTTTGTGGAGGCTACCGCACGTAGACAAGAGAGAAGTACCCGGCGATCGGCCCGCCAGATGGCCTCCCGCTGTTCTCCGTTCATATTCGCGACGACGTTGACCCGAACCGGCGACGCAGAAGGCGCGTCGAGGGTAGGTGGATCAACTGCCTCGCTCGTCAACAGCAACCCGTAGCGAGTATGAAAGAGTGTGGGTCCCTCGGGAATCTCGGCCAAGCGATCAAGCACCTCGGAATCTACGTTGACGACCCCGCGTAGCCGCAGTCCCTTCTGGCGCCGATTCTGAACCGTGATCGCCGTTCTCGCAGCACCTTCTGTGAGGCGGGAAGCATCGACGGCAAGCCTCACTATCTCCGCGCCAATGTGAAAGCACGCAGCAACTTGATCTCTATGGCTTTCGAGCGACCGATTCGTCCACCAATTCCTTTGGCGGGGGCTGTACGCACGCATCACCGAATCGAGTTCGCACATGGTGTGGATCGTGCCGATCGGGCCCCGCCCGCCATTGCACGCAGGCGAGGGCGGACGTTCACGGTCGCCGAGCTGCCGCCACGCTACTTCGGCCAGCGCAATCTCTCCGACATCCCTGACAAGCCATGCGGAAGGAACCTCTTCAAGGCCTGACAGATGCATCACGACGATGCGATTGATGACGATGGCCGCAAGCGCATCTGGCTCAACGATTTCAAGGACCGGACGAAAGACTGTGTGGCCAGCCGGCCTTGCCCCCGCCATGATCCGATCACGCAGGGCACCAATCGCCTTGGTCGTAGTATGAAACCAACGTCCCAGCCACAGAGCCTCGCCCGGTAGAAGACATTGTTCGGGGTCGGCACCGGTACCGGCCAGACGGCGGTATTCCCTCAGGCCATCGTCGATTGATGAGCGAATGGAGTTTCCGCCCGCGATTGATAGTGCAAGTGGCTGAAACGCCACGATGTCGGGAGGCACTGTCAGCGAGGCATTCATGCTCGCGCCCTTGGTGCTGTTGCTGGCGTCGCTATTGCGAATCGGACGGCTTACCGATCATCGCAAGCGAGTCTTCCTTCATCTGCGGGGAGAGCGTGCTGTGCAGCGTCCGAGTGATCCACTTCTTGCCGCGGCACATCTTGCACGTGCCCGTCTCGCAGTTCGGGAAGAACGGGCAGGGCACATACGGCGCCGCAAACTTGATCGAGCCGGCCGCAGTGTCCAGCGCACCGGTGACGCGATTGAGGATGAGGTTGAGTTCGACCCCTTCCTTGGTGAGCGCGAGCTCCTCCACCTCCCGTCTGATCGACCGGATCCGAGTGGCCAAGTCCTTGAACTTGCCCGCCGCACCGATCGCTTCAACTGCTTCCGCGGGCACAGACTTGTCGACTGCGGGCTTCTTTGGCCGCTCGGGCGGCTTCCGCAGCGTCGCCTTCGCCTGAGCGATGGTGACCTTGCCCTCCTGCAAATCTCTCAGCAAGTCTGGGGCAGCCTTCATCGCGTGAACAATGGCGTCAACGGTTGGGCGCCCTGCTCCAACGCGCGCAGCCACAATTTCTCGCGAGGGAGCGGCTCGGGAAGCACCAGCTGCCTTCGGCGCGGGCTTGCCTGCTCTCATCCGCTGCGTTGCCTCAGCTTGAATGTCAGCGAGCAGGACCGGAACGAGCTTGGCCCACACCCTCTCCTTCTGCTGCTGAGTAAGGGTCCGATGCATGATGCAACGAGCGACGAACTGAGCTGGTGTGTCCTCCTCGCAAGACGGCCTCCAGTCGACATAGACCGGGTCCACCCCCTCGGCGGCTGCGGCCTCCTGGCGAGAGCGACCGTCCAAGACCTTGCCCTCGTAGAGAACGATCGGCTTCAGCGGGTCGAAGCCCCGCTTCATCGACTCGCGAAGCTTGGCGTACTCCTCCTGTGTCTGCTCTGGCACCGAAAGGGCGATTGGGTGCACAGGGAGCATTGCTTGCTTCACTGCGCGCCTCCTGCTGGGCGCCGCGCGAGCCTGCGGTTCTTCTCCTTCATCACGCCTGACCATGTACTTCGGGGACCGGCAGCTTGTACAGCCGCGCGAACGTCACCCATAGTCAACTCGCCGCGCCGGAGAGCGTCGAACGAGTCTGGTGAGCAGAGAAACAGGTCGCGCACAGATGTGAGATTGTGCTGCGGACCCCCGTTGTGCGCATCTATCGCAATCTGGGTCAGGTCGGCCTTTGGCTCCCCCACGTGAATGGTCGGCAGCTTCAGCAGCACCGGCTTGGCTTGGCGACTCCCAGCAATGCCTGCCGCCACCAACTGTTCGCGGTGACTCAGCGAGCTTGTGCGCGCGGCAATGCGGGGCGCCTTCGACCAGTTCGAGGGAGGAATAGGTGTGGCTTTCCGGCTCATTCGGATTCTCCTTAGGGTTCAGCGATACGAAGGCGGCGCTGCTTGCGGCTTGGACGCGGCTTTGCTGCAAATGCCGGCAACGGGGCCTCTAGAAGCTCTCTCGCCAGGCGATCGATCTCGGCGACCTCCCACCGACGCTGGTTTCCGACGAAGCACCTCCTGACGTTGCGGCCGCGGACAACATTGTCCATGTACTTGCGAGGCTGCTTCAAGTGCGGCGCACCAAGCCGGGCCGCGGCCTCGTGATCGTTGATCAGGATGCGGTCACGGTTGGCCACCACCGCAGTCAACCGCTGTACTGACTTGGACAGCAAACTGATCTGATACAGCAGGTCGTCTCGGAAGTTGGCGCTCACCGGCCACCTCCGCGGTTCGGGAGCAGCTGATCTGCGCTAGCAAGCTCGATCCACTCGGCAGCCCGCTCCACCAAGTCGCGGATCTTGATCCCAGTGTCGTTTGAACGACGCCGGAACTTCCCATGAGCCTTGCGGCTGATGCTCAGCGTTGCCGTTCTTGGGGGACAGGAACGGGCTGCGGTAGAACGCGTGCGTTTGGACGGCATCTCGTAATGAGGGCGACCGCAGGCACCTATTTCTACTTCTCTATAGAGCCTGCGTCGCGGCTGGCGCGCTACGCGTTCAGCAAACGACCGCTGGTTGCCCACGTATGGGCTCTAGTTGCTAACTGAAGCACCGGAAAAGTTTTTTCACGAATCTCAACTTTTTCTTGTGCTCAACCCGGCAGCCGGACCATGACGCCGAGCCGCGCCGATTGCTGAGACAACGCATGCACCCTCCGGAAGAAGTTCCGGAGGGTGGGCCCCGATCTTTGGTTCTGCCGCTCCACGTACGACGTGGGGACGTGCTTGGGGTCGGAGTAGCCGCTGACGTACTGGGGGCGGAAACCGATGCAGACACCGGGGCTGTAGTGGTGTTCGTCCTGGGCGTTCCCGTACAGCTTAACCAGCATCAAGTAATCCACCTCTGCACCGAGCGCCCCATCCACCGCATCGAGGTAGGCCCTTTGGCCGTCGGTGGTGAGTTGCACACGGGTGGAGAGTGGGCCGCAAGCTCCGGCATGAAGTCGGCATCGCGGGTGCCGACGTGGTACGCGAGAACAAGCCATCGACTCACGTCCAGACCGAGCCGACACCCTTCTTGCCCTGCATGGAGTCAGGGAGGTTCTTCTGCTTGGCGCAGACGAACGCCCACGTCTCATCACACTGGACCCGCTTGCACGCTAAGGCCCGGATGGCGTAGTTATGGAACCGTTGGCACCCCGCCCCAAGGTCCTCCACCAGCTTGGTCACGGTCTTGATCGAGCAGCCCATCATCCGCGTGATCGACCGGAGGCTGTTGCCCTCGACGATGGCCCGGACGATCTGGACCCGCTTTTCGGGGGGGAGGCGATTCGTGACGCAAGCATGTCACAAGCCAGTCGCTCGTGCAAGCATCATGCTTGCACTGATAGAGAATCGGGGGTACGATCTAGCATCGTGCCGGTGAAGCGGCCAAGGAGTTAACAAATGGCGAACGAGCAAGGGTCGGAGGGTGGCAAGGCTCGTCGGGACAAGTTGACGCCTCAGCAGCGTTCTGAGATTGCACGCAAGGGGGCTCTCGCCAAGTGGGAGAAGCAGGACATGCCGCAAGCGGTGTGCGGCACCCCCGAGAAGCCCGTCCGGGTGGGCGAAACGACCATCCGGTGCTACGTCCTCGATGACG
>DASPMT010000355.1:0-5440 GCA_035626935.1 Phycisphaerales bacterium
TCGTGTCGACCATGACCGTGCTGTCGGGGGGAGACTTGATCGCCGCCGGGTCGTTTACGACCGTGAACGGCTCGGAAGCGACACCCGCGCGCAGCATCGCCCGCTGGGACGGCACGGCGTGGCACGCGCTGGACGAGGGGATGGGCCTGAACCCCGGCGGAACCACGCTGGTGCGCTGCAGCCTCGCGCTTCCCAACGGTGACCTGATCGTCGGGGGCGCGTTCGTGTCCGCGGGCCCGGCCGACAACATCTGCAACTTCATCGCCCGCTGGAACGGCCAGGCGTGGCACCCCTTGGGCTCGGGCATGACCGGCACGGGCACCAACCCGGGCGTCTACGGTCTGGCGCGGCTCCCCAACGGCGACATTGTCGCGGGCGGCAACTTCGACACCGCGGGCGGAGTGACGGCCCACAAGGTGGCCCGCTGGAACGGCACCTCTTGGTCGGCCATGGGCAGCGAGGGGATGAACGGCACGGTCTTCTGCTTCACACAGCTCGACAACGTTCTCTACGCTGGAGGCGACTTCACGACCGCCGACGGCCAGACCGCCACCCGGTTCGCCCGCTTTGTGCAGACAACCACCGCGGTCGCCGACCTGGGCTTGACCGGCGGCGTCCCCGGGAGTGATGGGGAGCTGAACAACAACGACTTCGTTGTGTTCATCGACTTCTTCTTCAATGGGAACCCGCTCGCCGACTTCGGCGGCACCGGCGGCGTGCCGGGTGCTGACGGTGCGTTCGACAACAACGACTTCGTCACCTTCATCGACGCGTTCTTCACCGGCTGCGGCTGAGCACCGGTCAACGCGTCTGGAACTCGTAGATGCTGCCAAGGTCCAGCAGCGAAGGCCGCGTCAACGCGTCGAGCGCGTCACGCGACTCGCGCAGCAGCGTCGGGTCGCCGAGGTCGGCCGGCGTCAGCTCCTCGGGGTAATAGGTCATAACCCACTCTTCGAGAGCCCGCAGTCTCCGCTCGTTCATGATGCAGGCGGGGTTGACGGCCTTCATATCCCCCTCGCTCAGGGGCACGCGCAGGCGCAGGCACGCCGGTCCTCCCCCGTTCCGCATGCTCTCGCGGACGTCGAGGTAGACGGCCTGAACAATCGGGTTGTCGGCGTCGGCCACCACACGGTCGACCGCCGCCTTTACCCGCGGGTCGTGCTCCGCTTCGAGCGGCGCGACGAGGATGTACCTGTCGGGCGCGAGCGCCAGGAGCTGCGAATTGAACAGGTACGAACTTACCGCGGCGGCGACAGGCACCTCATCAGCGCCGATCCGCACCGGGACGAGCGCGGGGAGCGCGGCGCGGATGGTATCGATGGCGGAGGCCTCATCGGCGAACGCCTGCTGGTGGTAGAGCAGGACGCGCCCGCTCCCCACCGCGATGACGTCGTTGTGGAAGACCCCCGCGTCGATCACCGCAGGGTTCTGCTGGAGGAACACCGTGTGCGCGGCCTCGGGATCGATCGCCAGGACACGCGCGGCGGCCCGGGACGCCTCGAGGGTCTGGCGGGCGGGGAACCGCGCGGGCCGCGACGCGGCTTTATCGTTCGCCGCCGCGCCATACACGAAGACGTGAGCGGCGGCGAACGCGGGTGAATCGATCGGCGACGTCTTCGCGAGAACGCGGGTCTGGTCGTCCCAGAGCCTTGTGTGATTGGCCGCTCCCTCATCGCCGGTGGCCGGCGACGGAGGAAGGGCCGCGTGGACCGCGAACCGCGAGGGGTTGTTGAACACGGCTCGCAGCACGCGGCCTGTCGTAGGGTGCTCGATGCTGCGGTGGAACATGCTCACAAGGTTCGCGGTGAGCAGGTGCGTCCGGAGGTCGTAGGTGTCGGTCGACGGCGCGACGGTCGCGGCGTTGGCGGTCCACATCGCCGAAGCGCTGCTGACCTGGGCCAGCAGAACAGGGTCGATCCGGAAAGCCGATTCCACCACCTCGCTGTCGTCTCCGTTGAACCCCATCGCGCGGAGGGTCGGCACGTGCGGGCGCTCCTGCGGAGGCAGCACGCCCTGCGCCGCGCCTAGTTCCATCAGACGCCGCATCTTGGCGATCCCCTGCAGCGCCGCGGCCCGGGGACGGCTGGTCGAGCCGACGTTGGCCGTGCTGGCGACGTTGCCGTAGGAAAGCCCCGCGTAGTTGTGCGTGGGCCCCACGAGACCGTCGAAGTTGACTTCGATCAGGTGCGACATCGGGAGGCAGTGTACCGGTGCCGCGCAGCGACTTCAGCGAACAGGTATGCTGCGCGGGTGACAAACGCCGAGTCCTTCGATCCTGCCGGACCTTCACCACCTCCGCTCTCGCCTCAGCCACGCTCGGTCGTGCGGCCGCCGTACTCATTCTCAGCGGCGTTCGAACTTGGTTGGGGCACGTTCACGGCCAACTACGGCGTCCTGCTGGCGGCGTCCGCCATCATGCTCGTGGTGAACCTCGTCGACAACGTCGTGGAGAAAGCCCTGGGCGCGGTCCACTTCCTGCTGCAGTTCGCCTGGGCTCTTCCCTTCTTTCTGCTGGTAACGATGCCGCTCTACGCGGGCGTGCTGCTGCTCGCCGCTCGGGGAATCCGCCGCGGAAAGTGCAGGTTCGACGATCTGTCACTCGGTTACCTGCGTCTGGGGCCCGTCGTCGTGTGGTCGCTTCTCATGCTGGCGGCGATGCTCGTCATCGCCATGCCGGGAATCGCCGCGGTCTGGAGCGCCTTCTTCAGCCGTAACGATGGACTGTTCCTGGCGGTCGTGATCGGCGTCGCCGTGCTGTATGCGTGCGTGTTCCTGTTCCTGATCGCCCGATTTGGCTTTGTCGTCGCGCTCCTGGCCGATCCCGACATCGGCCGTCTTGAGGTGAGTCAGGCCGTCAGGGTTTCGTGGCAAACGACCGCGAAGTGCTGGCCGTCGCTCGTCGGGCTGCAGTTGGTTGTGACGGTGCTGGTCCTGGCCTCGCTGCTTCTCTTGTGCGTCGGGATCGTGTTCCTCGGCTATCCGTTGTGGATCGCCGTCGGCGGCTCGGCGTACGCGTTGCTGTTTACCCCGGAGCACTTCAATCAGCGCTGCCGTGCGTGCGGATATCCATTGAGCGGAACCTCCGGCACAGTGCGGTGCTCAGAATGCGGAACGATCTGATCTCACGGGGCTACGCCAGCCAGTTGTCGTCAAACCGCATCCCCTCGCTCACCGCGGGAGGGGCCGAAGACCCCTCGATCATGCACGCCACCGGCGAAGCGCAATAGTCGAGAGCGAAGCTGCCCGCCGGGCGATGGTTGCCCGAGAGCCCGAGCCCGCCGAACGGCAGCTTGCTCGACGCGCCGGCCGTGCCGGCGTTGACGTTGATGCACCCCGCGCGGCAGCCGGCGATGAACCGCTCACCCGTCCGCTCGCTCTGCGTGAAGACCGCGGCGGCAAGCCCGTACCGCGTCGCGTTCGCCTGATCGATTGCTTCGTCGAGCGAGCCGACAACGCAGTAGCGGAGAATCGGACCGAAGACCTCGATGTCCGCACCCGGGTCGATCTGCTCTCCGGCCTGGACCGCATGGTCCAGCGCCAGAGCGGAAAACCGGTCCACGCGGAGCATGCCCGGCGAGATGAAGTGGCCGCCCGTCGGCGAGTCGACGGCCGTGCTCTGCATGACAACCGCGGCCCCCGACCGCTCCGCCGCGGACTGGAAATTGAGCACCGCTTCCAGCGCAGCACGGCTGATGATCGGTCCCGTGAAGACGGGGTGCGGCGCCCGCGGATGCCCCGTGACGAGGTTGGAAGCGATCTTGCCGATCAGCCCGATCAGGCGGTGCTCAACCGCCTTGTGAACGATGAGCCGGCGCGTGCAGGTGCACCGCTGGCCAGTGGTGTTGAACGCGCTGCGAGCCACCTCCAGCGCCGCCAGCTTCAAGTCGGCGTCGTCCATCACCACCGCCGGGTTGCTGCCGCCGAGCTCGAACGCCAGGATGCGCCCGGGTCGATCGATGTTGGCAAGGGCGATCTTCTTCGCGACCGGCCAAGAGCCGGTGAAGAGCACACCGTCGATGCCCGGGTCACCGGTGAGCGCAGCCGACACTTCAGCACCCCCCTGAACGAGGTTGATCGCGCCGGCGCACCGCGCACCGTCCGGGCCCAGCTCTTCGGTGACGGCGCGCAAGAACCATTCTGTGAGGAGCTGCCCCGTGCCGGGGGCCTTGTCCGAGGGCTTGAACACCACGGTGTTCCCGGCCGCCAGAGCGGGCACGATGTGGCCGTTGGCCAGGTGAGCGGGAAAGTTGAACGGCCCAACGACGGCCATCACCCCGTGCGGTTTGAAAAGGCACCGCCCGGTGCGTGTCGGGCTCAGCGGGAACTCGAAGGCGGTCACGCGGTGCAGGCCGCCCTCGGGCGCTGGGTCCAGCGTGATATCGACCTTACCAGAGAGGATCCCGGCCTCCGCTTTGCACTCCCACATCGCCTTGCCGACCTCATCGCAGATGTGCCCCGCCATCTCCGCCATGCCCGCTCGGGCGATGGACGCATACCTCCGGAGCACCGCGAACCGCTTCTCACGCGGGAGCCCGCTCCACGCGGGCAGCGCTCCCCGGGCGGCGTCGACGGCCTGGCGGACGTGGTCGAGGCGCGGTGATGCGCTGTACACAACGCGTGCCGGTTCTGCCGGGTCGCGGACGATCAGCCGGTCGCCGGGGATTGGAATGCGCTCGCCACCGATGATGTCGACAGGGTTAGGCATTGGTCGAGGATAGAGGCCATCGGGCGGCGGGTGTAAGGCGTAAGTTAGAGTGGACGTTCAGCCGGGCGGCGGCGATGCCGATGGAGAAACGTTGTCCGGCCCCGGATAACGCCCTGACGCGGGCCACGAAACGGCCCCCTACTCCCGCCGCTATGCTGCCTGAGCATGTTCCTGGTCCGCCGCGGCAAGCCCGATGACGTGTCGACGCTCCTGAAATTGGCGCGGATGGTCCATTTCATCAACCTCCCGGCGATCAAGGAGGTGCTCGAGGACAAGGTCGCGTGGAGCCGTCAGTCGTTCCTGCTTGCTCAGGAGACGGCACTGGGGCGGGCAAAGGGCAAAAAGGCGAAAGGCGCGGGCCACGACCTCTCGGAGATGGTGCGGTCGGTTTCGGGCCGGCCCCCGCAGTTCCTGTTTGTGCTGGAGGAGACCGATTCCAAGGGCGTCATCGGCACGAGCCAGATCATTGCACAGATGGGCGGGCCCCCGCCGGCTCAGCCGAACCTGTCGCTGCAACTCTCGCGGAAAGAAATGTTCAGCGAGTCGCTCCAGACCGGCGCGACACACACGGTGGCGAAGCTGCACCTTGATCAGAGCGGGCCGACGGAGATCGGCGGCCTGATCATGCAGCCGAGCTTCCGTGGCCACCGCGAGAAGCTGGGCCGGCTGATGTCGCTCGTCCGCTTCCACTACATGGGGCTCTACCGCCAGATGTTCGCCGACCGCGTGCTGGCA
>DASPMT010000356.1:0-9536 GCA_035626935.1 Phycisphaerales bacterium
CCGCCTGCAGCTCCATCCGGTTGTTGGTCGTCTGCGCCTCCGCCCCGCACGCCTCCCGCACCTTCCCCGTCGCCGGGTGCTTGAGGATGTACGCCCACCCCCCAGGCCCGGGATTGCCCGAGCAGGCGCCGTCGGTGAACAGCAGCACGTGGGGGCGGTCGGAGGCGCCTTCCTTGACGGTCTTGGTGGTCATCTCTGATTCAGAAAAGAGTCGCTCACCCAAACGCCCGCTCCCGTGCCAGCGCGTGTGCGCGGTGGTAGTGCACCGCCAGGTTGTTCCAGTCGAACTGCCACGAGTGCGCCTCGACGTTGTTGCGCATCCCGATCCGCTCGCGCCGACCGAGCCGGCAGAACTCGAGCAGGTACCGGGCCATTTCAGCCGCCGCGTCGCCGAAGCCGCGCCCGCGCCGGTGGATGTTCCACAGCCCCGCGCCCTGCTGCCAGTTCAGGTGCTTGCTGACGTAGGTGCCGAACCCCGCCAGGTCGCTGCTCATCGCCGGCACGCCCAGCGCGATCGCCTCCAGCGGCGTGTAGCCCCACGGCTCGTAGGCGCTTGGAAATACGCCCAGGTGGCAGCCGCGCACGAACTCCTCGTACTCCATCCCCCACAGCGGAGAAGTGGGAGAGATGAAGTCCGGGTGATAGACGACCTTCACCGGGTCGTCCTTGCGGTTGAAGAGCCAGACGTTGCGGATCTGGTTCAGCACCGGGTCGTCCCCTTCAACCGAGTGCGTCGTCACGAGCGGCAGCCGGTCGACCTTCAGCGCCTGCTGCGTCCGCCGGTACCTCAGCACCCAGTACTCGTCGATCAGCTTCTCGATGTCCACCCGGGCGCCGGTCGCGCCCAGCTTGAAGAGCTTGTCGGAGAGGTCGCTCATGATGTGGTCGCACACCGAGCGGAACTCGTTCAGCACGCCGCGCTGCTGCAGAGCCCATGGGTGCAGCGAGATCGTCGGCCGGCGCGTCACGATGAAGAAAACGACCGTGACGCCGGAGTTCGCGGCCTTGAGTTCGCCGTTCAGGCGGGCCATCGCCTCCACCGAGAGGTCGAACCCCTTGTTGCGCGGCTCGTACCGCCCGCTGGTGAAGATGTAGATCGTCCGGTCCAGATCGAACGAATAGCTCGGGAAGAAGTGACCCATCACGAACTGGTGGATCTTCTCCTTGTACTGCGCGTGCAGGGTCTGAAACTCGTGCCCGACGTTGTAGCGCTGGACGTCCAGGCCGTTGGGCAGCACCACGTCCGGTGCGCGCCCCAGCAGCCCGTCGCACTCCTCGCCGGTGATATCGCTCACCGTCGTCATCACGTGCGCCCCGTGGGCGCACGCGCGCTCGATGGAGTGCTGAGGCACGATGTTGTACCGGGCCGCCTCGCCGGCCTGGTCGATGGTTCCCCAAGCCAGCCGGTCGTACAGACCGCCGCTGCCCCCCTCCTCGTCGTTGCTGGCCATGTAGCGCCCAAGCAGGGTCGCGTGGGTCGTGAACACCGTTCCCACCGGCAACTTGTTGTGCCGGATCATCGGAATCGCCAGGCCCGCCATCCATTCGTGGAAGTGGCCCAGCACGCCGCCGGGCCCGGCGCGCCCCGTTTCCACCACCGCCTTGAACAGCCGCAGCACCGCGTCGGCGAACGTGATGACCCCGTCAAGCAGCCCGTCCCCAGGGGGCGTGCTGATCGCGTGGTCGGTAAACAGCCGGTACTTCGCGGCGTCAAGCCGCTCAGTACCCTGCCAGTGCTCGATCAGCACAGTCAGCGGCCGGCCGGCGACCATCCACCTCCCGAAGCGGACATTGAGCCCTTCGGCGCGCAGCCTGCTCACCGCGTCGCCGATCGGTCCAAACGGCGCCGCCTCCTCGAACTCCAGCTGAGCGTGCTGCGGGCTGTACGGCCCCACAAGGCAGTACCGGTCGCCCCATTTCTCCACCATCGCCGAGGCCTTGCTCCGGATCACCTGGAAGATCCCGCCGATCGGGTTGCAGACCTCCCAGGCGACCTCGAGAAGCACGCCGGTGTCGGGCACACGCACCTGCGGCCCCGGCTCTGCGCCGTCGACGGCCGCCGGAGGAAGTTTGCTGTGCGGCGTCGTTGGAACAACTCCCTGAGCCATGGTGGCGAGTGTACGAAGTCCGCTCTCCAGAGGAAGAACGGTTGCGGGGGCCGCCGAGCCTTGCTGTCAAGACGGCCGCGAACGGCACGGGCCCCCTTCTCACCAGTCAAGCGTCCCCAGCCATGCGCCCGCCAAGTCGCCCACCACCACGCTCAGATTCACCTCGCCGTCCGTCAGAACGCCGCTGGAATCGAGCACCCCGATCTCCACCGCGTCGATCCCCGCGGCGCCGGCGCTGTTGAGCACCTCCCCGACGCGACCGGGCTCCACCTCCAGCACGTACCGGCTGGGCGCTTCGCCGAACGCCGCGGCTGCAAAGTCCGTCCCGAGCCGCGACAGGTGCACCTGCGCCCCGATCGGACGCGGGTTCCGCACGATCGGCGCCGCCGACGGCGACGCCGCCGCGTTCCCGCCGATCAGCATCTCCGCGACCGCGGAGAGCACGCCGCCGTCGGAGACGTCGTGGGCCGATGCTACCGCCCCGCGCTGGATCAGCCCCGCCACGAGCCGCGCAGCCGCCGGGCCGGTCTTCAGGTCGACGCGCGGCACCGGTGATGAGCCGCCGAACATCCGCTGATAGTGCGACCCGCCCATCGCGTCGCTGCCGGCACGCGGGCCGATCACCACAAGCGCATTCTCCGCCCGCTTGGTGTCCATCGTCACCACACGGTCGATCCGCGGCACGATCCCCAGCCCCGTGATCAGCAGCGTCGCGGGAATCTCGATCACCCGCTGCTCCCCCGTTGCCGGGTCGGTGTAGCGGAGCTGGTTGTTCAGCGAGTCCTTGCCGCTGACAAACGGCGCGCCGTACGCCTTCGCGCCGTCGTAGCAGGCGGCGCACGCCCGCACCAGCGACCCCATGTTGGCGGGCTTGTCACACGAGGGCCAGCAGAAGTTGTCCAGGATCGCGATCCGTGACGGGTCCGCCCCGATGCACACGAGGTTCCGCACGCACTCGTCGATCGCCGCCAGCACCATCCAGTACGCATCGCCGCCCACCGCCGGATCGCCGATCCCCGTCTGCAGCCCCTGCGAGAGCGCGATGCCCCGGTTGCTCCCCGCCACCGGCTCCAGCACGCTCGCGTCACTGGGCCCGCGCTGCGAAGGCCCCACGAGCGGCTTCACGGCCGTGTTCCCCTGCACCTCGTGGTCGTACTGCCGGATGATCCAGTGCTTACTGGCGATGTTGGGGTGCGCCAGCAGCTTCAGCAGCGCGTCCTTGGGATGGACGTTCTCGGCCCGGCGCGACGGCGTGCCGGCGGTGGGGGTCCACGTCGCCGGACGCGTGGGCATCGGGATCCCTTCGTGCAGGAAGTGCATCGAGATGCGCCCGACCTCGCCCCCCTTGTATTTGAGGATCAGCTCGGCGTTGGGCGTGCCGAAGTGTCCGAGCTCTGCGAAGTCCACGCCCTCGCGCCGGCAGATGTCCTTCAGCGCCGCGATGTTCTTCTCGGGCACCGCCAGCACCATGCGCTCCTGCGCCTCGCTGATCCACACCTCCGCATACGACAGGCCGGCGTACTTCAGCGGGGCCCGCTCCAGGTGGACTTCGGCGCCGAGCGATCCACCCATCTCGCCGATCGCCGACGAGAACCCGCCGGCCCCGCAGTCGGTCATGCCGTGATAGAGCGGCCCGCCCTCTCCGTCGCGTGCCGCGAGGATCGCGTCGAGCACCTGCTTCTCCGTCACCGCGTTGCCGATCTGCACCGCGTGGCTGAACTCATCCGCCGCGTTCTGCTCAAGCTCTGCGCTGCTGAACGTCGCACCGTGGATGCCGTCACGCCCCGTCCGCCCGCCGATCGCCACGATCCGGTCGCCCGCCCGCGCAGCGCCCTTGACGAACGCCCGCGGGATCAGCCCGACACAGCCGCAGAAGACCAGCGGGTTCCCCACGTACCGGTTGTCGAAGTACACTCCGCCGCTGACGGTCGGGATCCCCATCCGGTTCCCGTAGTCGCGCACCCCCGCCACCACCTGCGTCAGCACCCGCCGCGGCTCGATGCAGCCGGGAGGGAGCCCGTTCCCGGCCTTGATCGACGGATCGGCCACGCAGAACACGTCGGTGTTCGCGATCGGCTTGGCGCCAAGCCCGGTCCCGATCACGTCGCGGATGCATCCCCCCGCGCCCGTTGCCGCTCCGCCGTACGGCTCGATCGCGCTGGGCCGGTTGTGCGTCTCAACCTTGATGCAGACGCCGTAATTGTCGTCCAGCGCGACAACGCCCGAGTTGTCCTTGAAAACGCTCAGCGCCCAGTCCACGCCCCCGGCGATCAGCTCGTGCGTCGCCGCCGCCACCGTGCTTTTCAGCAGGTTGTTGATCTTGACCACGCCGCCGCTCACCGTCACGCCCGGCCGCCCCGCCCAGTCGATCGTGTCCTGCCCGCTTGCGCGGTACTCCACCGTGCTCTTGAGCGTCTTGTGCACGCAGTGCTCGCTCCACGTCTGCGCCAGCGTCTCAAGCTCGATGTCCCGCGGCTCCCTCCCCAACCCTTTGTAGTGATCGCGCACCGCTTTCATCTCGTCCAGCGACAGGAACAGGTGCGCCTCGCGCGACAGCTTTGCCAGCGCATCGTCGCTCAGCGTCGTCAGCGTGACGTGTCGTACCTGCTGGTCGTGCGCCTTGCCGACCGGGAACCGCTCGGGGTGGTACGGCTCGGTCGTCACCCGCTGGATCACCGGGTTGGCCAGCAGCCGCTGGGCGAGCTCCTTCCCCTGCCCGTCGCTCACGCCCGAGACGTCGAACCGCCACCCGCTGGCCACCTCGACGTCGCGCCCGATCAGGTCGGCGATGGCCAGCTGCACCGACTGGGCGACAGGGTCCATAACGCCCGGCAACGGATGGACCTCCAGCAGCTGCTCGTCGCGGCCGGCGCTGGAGGCGCCGATCCGCACCGCCTCGGTCACCGCGTCCCCCAGCAGCTCCTCCGCGATCCGACGCTCCTCGTCCGCCGTCAGGGCCGGTTCCGCCTGCACCAGGTACACGTGCGTCGTCCGCACCGCGGCCGGCGCGATCCCCAGCGCCGCCGCGTCACGCGTCACCGCCTGGCCGATCACGTCCGGCTGTCCTGCCTTCGGGACCACCTCAAAGCGGTGGACACGCACGCGGGACGAAGAGCCGGAAGCTGCGCTGGTCGTCATGGTCCATCGTAACGCCCTCGGTGCGCCTTTCACCCCTCGTCTACCCTCCGCCACGTGCCCCCGACGTCCTCACACCAAGGCTTTACCCTCCACGCGCTCACCGGGGGAGACCTCTCCTGGCTCAACGAAGCCGCCGCGCGTGCCGCGGCGGCAAAGCCCGGCCAGCGGAGCTACTTCAGGCTCCCCCTCCCCTCCGGCGGTGAGGCGTTCGTCAAGGTCTACACGCGCCGGCGGAAGCACTCGCTCCTGCGGCGGCTCGGGCAGAGCCGCGCCGCCCGGGAAGCGGCCGGCTACGCCGCGTTCGCCAAGGCGGCCGTCCGCACGCCGGAGCTGCTGGCGTGGGGTGAACGCCGCAAGGCGGGCCTCTGGGACGCGTCGTTCATCGCGACACGCTTCATCGAGGCGCCTTCCGCCGCGGACCGTTTCGCCAACGGCACACCGCCGCGCAGCGACCTGACCGATTGCCTGGAGGCCGCCCGCTTCGTCGGCGCGTTGCACGCCAAAGGGATCGCCCACGGCGACCCCGGCGCGAGCAACTTCCTGATGACCCCCGGCGGCATCACTGCACTGGACCCGGGTGAGCAGGGCCCGGCCACGGCGGAGGCAAAGGCCGCCGACGCGGCGCAACTCGTCGGCTCGGTGCTCGCGCTGGGTGCTTCACAGGCCCAGAGCGAACAGGTGCTGCGCGCCTACACGCAGGCGGCCGGGCCGCTCGGCGTGGACGATCGCACCCTCTGGCGGCGCATCCGCCACCGCGCCCTGGACGAGCTCAAACGCCGTACCGGCGCAAAGGTGATCGGCGGCAAGCACAGCCACGATGCGCTCCACGCGACCCTGGACGCGATGCCGCCGGCGAAGGTGCTCGATGCCCCGTGCGGAGAGGGCCTCCTCAGCGAGTTCCTCCGCTACCGCGGGTGGGAGGTCCACACCGCCGACATCGACCCCGGCAACATGCGCGCCCCCGGGCACACCGTCGCCACCGTTGACCTCAACCGCGCCCTGAGCATCCCCGACGCCAGCTACGACGTGGTCGTCTCCGCCAACGCTTTGCACCGCCTGTTCAACCCCGGCGGCGCCGTCCGTGAGTTCCACCGCATCCTCCGCCCGGGCGGCGCGCTGGTGCTCAACCTTAACAACTACGCCAGCATCGAGCGGCGCCTCCGCTTTATGGTCTACGGCTCGCTCGACAACGCCGTCAACACCGGCGCCTGCCAGCAGTCAACCTCCGCCCCCGAGGCGCACGTCCGCGTCGCGTTCCTCATCCCGTCGCTCGTCCCGGCGCTCAAGGAGGCGGGCTTCACCATCGAGCGAGTGACCGGCGGCAAGCGCACCGTCCCGCAGACGCTGCTCCTCCCCGCGGCGTGGCTGACGGCGGCCGTGGGCATGCTCGTCCCCCGCCGCAGCCGCGATCGCAACGCACTGAGCGTCAACAACTCGATGGCCGTGCTCGGCGGCGGCAACTACGTCGTCGTCGTGGCCCGCAAGCGCTAACCGTCTACCCCCCGCCTCAATCAACGCACGGCGTCCTGCAGCTTCTCGCCCCCCGCCTCCAGGTCGCGCCCGATCCCCTCGACGGTGTTGCACCCCGCCAGCGCAACGATCCCCGACGCACAACCGACCAGCACGACCGCCCTGATGAACCTGCGCATGGGTGCCTCCAAAGCCCCCCTTGGAGCACCGCCTATCGGCACCCGGGCCGCCACCCCTTCAACCTTCCTCGCCGCTCCCCCCTTACCTGAGCCCGTACTCCTTCAGCTTCCGGTAGAGCGTGCGCTCCCCGATGCCAAGCAGCTTCGCCGCGGCCTCGCGGTTGCCCGCCGCCAGCCGCAGCGTCTCGCGGATGGCCCGCTTCTCGAGCTGCTCCAGCGGCGTGCCGGCCAGCGACGCCCCGCTCACGTGCTCATCGTCGGCCGCGCCGTCGTCGCCCGCGGCCCGCACGTCGTCGGGGATGTGCCTCACGTCAAGGGTCAGGCTGTTGACGTCGCCCCCCTCGCCGATCGCCGCCACGATCAGGTTCTGCACCACGTTCAGCAGCTCGCGCACGTTCCCCGGCCAGGAGTACGCGGCCAGCCGCATCATCGCGGCGTCGCTGATCGACGGCACCGGCGCGCCGGGCGACACCCGCTGCATCGCCTTCGCCAGGGCGTGGTTTACGATCCGCGGGATGTCCTCCCGCCGGTCGCGCAGCGGCGGCAGGAGCACCTCGGCGCCCTTGATCCTGAAGTAGAGGTCCTCGCGGAACTCGCCGCGCCCGATCATCGCCTGTAGGTCCTTGTTTGTGGCGCTGACGATCCGCACGTCGGTCTGGCGCGGCTCGTTGCTCCCCACCCGCACGACCTGCCCGGTCTCCAGCACCCGCAGCAGCTTCGCCTGCATCGGCAGCGGCATGTCGCCGATCTCGTCCAGGAAGAGCGTGCCGTTGTTGGCGAACTCGAACACCCCCTCGCGGTCCTTCTCGGCCCCGGTGAACGCTCCCCGCACGTGCCCGAAGAGCTGGTCCTCCAGCAGCGTCTGCGTCTCGGCGGCGCAGTTGATCGCCACGAAGCGCCCCTTGCTCCGTGGCGACAGCCGGTGCACCGCCTGCGCGATCAGCTCCTTGCCGGTGCCGCTCTCGCCGCGGATGAGCACCGGCAGCGACGTGTTCGCCACGCTCTTGACAGTGCGGAGGATGCGACGCATCGGCTCGCTCCCCGCCACGATCCCCTCGAACCCCTCGTGCTGGACGAGCTCCCCCAGCCCGCCCCCGGCCCCCGAAGCCGTGGACGACGCCTCGTGGCGCAGCAGCACGGTCTCCGCCGCGCGGTTGACCAGCGTGCGGAACACCGCCAGGTCCAGCGGCTTCTCGATGAAGTCATACGCCCCCTCCTTGAACGCCGCCCGCGCCGTCGGCACGTCTCCGTGCGCCGTGACCATGACCGTTTCGGCCTGCGGCTGCAGCTTCCGAACCGCGCGCAGCACGACCAGGCCCGCGTCGCCGCCGTCCGGCGCAACCCTCATCGAGTCGGCCCCGGCGGCACCGGCCGAGGTCGGCATCCGCAGGTCGGTCACGACCACGTCGAACGTGCCGTGCTTCAGCTCGTCGATCGCCCGCTCAACTCCGTTGACGATGGTGCACACGTGCCCGAACTTCCGCAGCGCCTCGGCCATCACGTCGGCGTGGTCCGCGTCGTCCTCCACCATCAACACCTGTGCCCGAAGCTGGTCGCTCATGTGGGGCGAGTTTACGCCGGCAGTCAGGGGCGCAAGCGCGGGCACCCGCCAATGTACGTCGCCCGTTGAGCGGCCTCCGCCCCCAGCGGCGGCATCCAGCTCGCGCCGTCTTGAAGCGCGGTCCGCACGGAGCGGTTGAAGGCGGCGAAGCCAGGGAGAGCCGCTCCGACACGTTGTAGATGACCTAAAAGCCGCCTCACAACGCCCGCCTCATCTCCGCCGCCCAGTCACGGTCGATCCACCCTTCGCCGATAGGAGCCACACGCGCACACGGCCAGCCTTCGAGTTCGAATCCTCCCATCATCATCCGCGCCCGATCGGCGTTGCTTGGATGGACGATCACGGCCTTTTTGCGGGCTGCGACACGAGGAACCGGGCTACAGCCAGACCGTCCCCCGGGTCGCTCGCGCCCGCGGGCGCGATGAGGTCGTGATCGAGCGAGATTGCCCGCGCCGCTGCGATGAACGTCCCGACCTTGCGGATCATCAGGTGCGCATCGTTCCAGACCCGCACCGCCACGTTGGGTGCGACGCGTGACGCCGCCTTGAGAAGGCTATCCAATCGCGCGGCGTCATCTTCGAGCAGCAGAACCACACACTCTCCCACGGAATGGTCACACCCTCGCTTCTTCCGCCACACCCTCGCGGGCGTCGTTGTGCCACGTGATCAAGCCCGGGATGAACGGGTTCACAAGGCGCGCGTCGCTCGGGATGACGCGCACGCTGAAGCCGTGCTGCCCGCTGTGCGCCGGCGCGAAGGCCCCGCCGAACTCGTGCCGACCGTCGCCCAGGTCCCGGGTGTGCTGCATGGTCAGGGCGTTGCCGTCGAGCAGCTCGCCGAGCGCTCCCAGGCTCCCGTGGTAGAGCTGCACCTGCACCTGGCCCGGCGCGATGTCCGCCAGACGCACCGTCGCCGTCACCCGCACCAGCGACCGCACCGACACCGCGGCGCTGGTGCTCTGGCTGTCGACGCGTTCCACCTCGATCTTGTGCCAGTTGTGCCGGTAGTGCTCGATCCGCTGCGCCAGCCCGCGGCTCTCCGCCAGCCCGTCGCGGCTGAGCTTCGCCCCTTTCTCGTGCG
>DASPMT010000357.1:0-4090 GCA_035626935.1 Phycisphaerales bacterium
AGGCGCTGCGGGGCAAGCAGACCCTCGGGCTCATCGCCGAGGACGTCCAGGCCGTCTTCCCGGAGGCGGTCACACTCGACGAGCAGGGACGCCCGGCGAGCATCGACTACAGCCGCATCGCGGCTCTCTCGATCCAGGCGATCAAAGACCTGCGCGCCCTGAACGCCGCGCGTGACGCCGAGCTCGCCGACCTCAGAGCGCGGCTCGCGGCACTCGAAAAACCCGCCGCCAAGTGAGCCGTGCAGCGGAGAAAGGAGCCACACATGAGACTGCACACACAAAGCACCGGAGCCGGCGCCGCCCTGGCACTCGCCGCCTCCGCCTGGGCAGGGCCGGGCCTTGCGATCAGCTGGTGGACGATCGAATGCGGCGGCGGAACATCCTCCGCCGGGCCGCTGGTGCTGTCGGGCACCGTCGGGCAGTTCGACGCGAGCACAACCTTTACGGGCGGCTCCCTGCGCCTGACGGGCGGATTCTGGGCCGGCCTGACGGTCACCAGTTGCGGACCGGCGGACGTCGGCAAGACCGGTGGCGTGCCGGGCCCCGACGGGGTGCTCGACAACAACGACTTCGTCGTCTTCATCGACTACTTCTTCACGAACAACCCGATCGCCGACGTCGGCCAGGCGGGCGGCGTCCCCGGCGCCGACGGACAGTGGAACAACAACGACTTCGTCGTCTTCATCGATTTCTTCTTCGCGGGATGCCCGTGACGGCGCGCGGCTGAACGTCCAGGGCCCGGGCGCGCTGCCCGGGCCTTTTTCGTTCAGGGGACGATCGTGGCCTGCACGGTGGGAGCCGGCCCGGCGAAGCGCAGGCCGAAGCCGCTGGGCAGCAGTTCGACCGCCTTGCTCACCCGACCGGCGCTCAGGTCCGCCTCGTCGAGAACCAGCGCCGCCCGCAGCGTGAACGCGCCGTCCCTGGCCTGTATGCGCTCGATGGTGGGCCGAGGACCGGTGATGACGACCTTCCGCAGCACCGTCTGGCCCACTTCCAGCCGCCGCGGCGCAGGCCGGCCAGCCGGGGCGGCGAGCGCCACCACCACAGGGAGTTCATCGACAACGAACTCAACCTCATCCGCCAGGGGCGCCGCCGGTGTCGCTTGCAGCAGGTCGCCCCGCTGCGTCTCGGCGTCGGCCCAGACCCAGATCAGGACAGTCACGAGGGTGACCAACCCGAGCGTGCGCAGCTTACCCCACATCGTGCCTCCTCACGTCCGCGCCTCCTCACGGGCGACCTCGGCCTCGGGCTCCATCTCGACACGCTCGGGTTCCTCCTGCACGGCGGTGACCAGGCCTTTGTTGAGCTTCAGCAGCAGCAGGCCCTGCAGTTCGGCCTCGTTGAGGTTGCGCGTCAGGTGCCCGCGCTCGGCGAGGGAGATGATCCCGGTTTCTTCGCTGACTACAACCACCAGCGCATCGGTCTCCTGGCTCATGCCGATGGCGGCGCGGTGGCGGGCGCCCAGCGTGGGGTCGGGCGTATCGGCGGCGTCGGCCAGGGGGAGCTGAACACCCGCGGCCACCACGCGGTCCTTGCTGATCACCACCGCCAAATCGTGCAGCGCCGTCCCCGGGAAGAAGATGGTCTGCAGCAGCATGGCCGACACCTGACCGTCAACCGTGGTTCCCCCCTCAACCAGTTCTTTCAGCGGGGTGTTGCGCTCGATCACCATCAGCGCCCCGAACCGGGCCTTGCTGAGCATCGCCGCGGCGCGGCTGACGGCGTCGACCGTCTCGGTCGCGGGGGCGATCTTGCGTCCGAGCAGCGGCGTCTCGCCCAGGCGCGTCAGCCCGCGGCGCAGCTCGGGCTGGAAGATGACGATCAGGGCGATGGCGGCGACGGCGACGATCGACGAGTAGAGGAAGTTCAGCCGCACCAGCGTGTCCTGCACGCCGAGGATCCGGATGATCAGCGACAGGACCACGACCAGGAAGAAGACGCTTTTGAGGGCCGCGGCGGCCCGCGTCCCCTCCACCAGCTTGACGATCAGGAACACGATGAGCCAGATGACCAGCAGTTCGATGGCCACCTGCCACCAGTCGTAGCCGCGGACGCGTTCGACGATTTGTCCAAGGCGGTCGAACATGCGTGAGGCGGCCTGCGCGACAAGCGGACGACGCAAGGTACAGGCCGCCCGAGTGTAGTGTCCAGCCGCGCCCATCGCCCCGCCCCGCGCCCGCCGCCGACCTACAAACCTCCATGGCCGTGCAGGTCCTCCGGTTCGAACCGACGCCCAACCCCAACGCGCTCAAGTGCGTCCTGAGCGCGCCGGTCTCCGAAGGGTCGCTGCCCTTCCGCACCGCGGGATCGGCCGCTACCCATCCCCTGGCCGCGGCCATATTCGCCGTCGACGGCGTCGCCGGCCTGCTGCTGCACAAGGACTGGCTGACGGTGAGCAAATCGCCGGACGCCAAGTGGCCCGCGGTCAAGCGCGGCGTGGAGAAGGCCCTTGCCACGCACGGCTGAAACACGGAACAAGGCGATCACCGCGGCGCTCGCGGCGTGGTTCGAGCGGGCTGTCCGCCCCCTTCCCTGGCGGACGGACTTTGCGACTCCCGCATCGCCGCGCGACCCGTACCACAACCTCGTCGCCGAGGCGATGGCTCAACAGACCCAGCTCTCGCGCGTGATCCCCAAGTACGAGCGGTTCATCGAACGCTACCCCACCGTCGCCGACCTTGCGGCCGCCGACGAGGCCGACGTGCTGGCGCTCTGGTCGGGGCTCGGCTACTACCGCAGGGCCCGCAGCCTGCACGCGGCGGCCAAATCCGTGGTGACAGAGCACGGCGGATCACTGCCGCGCACCGCGGAGGCACTGGCTGCGCTGCCGGGCGTCGGCCGGTACACCGCGGGCTCGTTGGCGTCGATCGTCTTTGGCGAGCGGACGCCGCTCGTGGACGGGAACGTGACGCGGGTGCTGCTGCGTATCGACGGACGCGGAGACCTTCGTGAGCCGAAGCCGGTAGCCGGGTTCGCATGGTCCCGTGCGGCCGAACTGGTTGCGCACGCCGAAAGACCGGGCCGCTTCAACGAGGGCATGATGGAACTGGGCGCCACGATCTGCGCCGCTCCGCCCGCCAAGCCTCACTGCCCGAACTGCCCGCTCCGGGCCTGGTGCAAGGCGTACACGGAGGGCACGCAGGACCGCATCCCCGCGCCAAAGAGGGCGAAGGCGACGCCGACGGTTCACTGCGCCACGCTCGTCGCCCGCGACAGGCAGGGGCGCTTCCTGCTCGAGCAGCGCCCACCCAACGGAATGTGGGCGAGCATGTGGCAGTGCCCGACCTTCGAGCGTGACGCTCCGATCGCCGCGGCCGACCTCCGGGCGTTCGCCCAGATGCGCTGCATGGACCCGGCGAGCCTGGTCAAGGCCGGCGCGTTCACGCACCAGACCACCCACCGCACGATGGAGTTTGGGGTCTTCACCGCGACGCCCGTTGCGTGCACGCGTAAACGTGGGCCCATCAGGTGGGTAAGCCGCGGCGAGATCGGCACGGTGGGGATCTCCAATGCGCAGCTGAAGGTGATCAAGCTCGCCACGCAGAAGCCTTGAAGTCCTCAACCGGGCTCGGCCGTTGCACGGGCCTGATCCCGCTCGCGGGCTGACGCCCCCGTGCAACCACGGCGCCCCGCCGTCGGAGGAAGAGCTTCAGACGGCCGGCAGCCGCTCCAGGTTGCCCATCACCTTCTCAAACGCGGTCGCGTACTGGTCCAGCAGCTCGCGCGACGCGCTCGGGAAGCTCGGCAGCTTGATCAACGACCCGTTCCCCGCCGTCGTTCGCGGCAGGTCGCTTGGGTCGTACTTCCGAGCCGACGCGACCGGATCGTGACGCAGCCGTGCAAGGTCCAGCCACTGTCCTTCGGTGAACACCGGCTGCTGGTGGAGCAGCGGGTAGCGGGGCGCCGTGACGTCGCACCCCTCTGCCTGCAGCGGGTCCACCACGTGCTCGTCCGAGTCCTGGAAGACCTCGATCGCCGCCTCGTCCTTCGGAAAGGAGCGGCTCACGCAGGCGTGCCAGATCCTGGCCAGATCGGGATAGATGGTGCAGGTGAAGACGGTGACGAGCTTTCCGTCGGGCGAAGGGTGGAG
>DASPMT010000358.1:0-12219 GCA_035626935.1 Phycisphaerales bacterium
GGCGCCGCCGCGCGTGTTGATGCCCACGATCTTGCCGTGCAGGTCGATAAGCGGGCCGCCGGAGTTGCCGGGGTTGATCAGCGCGTCGTGCTGGATCCAGCGGGTGAAGATGCCGGTGGTCTCGCCGTCGATCTCGAGCTCTTCGGTCTCGCGGTCGTTGGTCCAGGTGTTGGCGAAGACGCGTTCGTCGTTGGAGACGATGCCGAGGGTGACCGAGCGGGAGAGGCTGAGCGGCGAGCCCATCGCCATCACGGTGTCGCCGACGATGAGCTTGCTGGAGTCGCCCCACTCGGCGGTCGGGAGCTTTGTGCCGGCGGGCAGCTTGTCGGTGCGGATCTTCAGGACCGCCAGATCGGTAAGGGGGTCCTCGCCGACCAGGTCGGCGTCGACCTCGGTCTTGTCGGCGAGGGTGACCAGGAACTTCACGCCGCGGTTGACGACGTGGTGGTTGGTGATGATGTGCCCCTGGGGCGTGATGATGGTGCCCGAGCCGGCGCCGGAAGTTTTGTTCTCCTTTCCGCCGCCGTAGTAGATGGAGATGGCGCGGATGTTCACCAGAGCAGGGAAGACCTTGTCGCGCGCGTCGGCGACCAGGTTGCGCATATCGGTCTGGAGCTGCTGGGTGCGCGCGGCTCGGTCGGCCTGGCAGCCCGCGAGGGGGAGGATCGTTCCGGCAAGGAGGAGAAGGGTGAGGCAGGCGCGTGAGCGGGTGTTCATTCAGGTCCTTACTGCGGGCACGGGGTCTCGGCAAGCGTCGTTGAAGGAAAAAGGATGTCTCTCGACGCTCGATCCGGCGGGAGTGTACGGAGGGGGAGGCGCGGAAACCGGCGTTCAAACCCTCAGAACGGCAACTCCGCGCTGCCGGAACCCGTACCTTACCGCGTGCGGACCGGTGCGGTTCGACTCCCATGCGGGGGGTCGCGGATCGCCGTAGGCATCGGAGGTTCCATGGCCAAAGCCGTAGTCGATCCCGAGGAGCTTCGCCGCTTCGCCCAGGCGCTGCGCCGGTTTACTCAAGGGGTGACCCAGCAGATGACCGCCATGCAGGGGATGATGAACCAGCTCGGCGAGACCTGGCGCGACCAGGAGCACGCCAAGTTCGCCACGGAGTTCGAGGCGATCATGCGGTCGATGGGGCGGTTCAACGAGGTGGCCGACGCGCAGGTGCCGCTGCTGATGAAGAAAGCGGAGAAGATCGAGGACTACTTTAACTCGCGGTAAGGGAAACCCAAAGGAAGAAGAGAACGGGCTCGAAGAACTCAAAGAAGGAGGTGTGTAGAGGGACAGCCGGCCTCACGTTTCTCCGCCGCGTTAATAACTTTGAGCCCCTTCGCGTTCTTGAGTTCATGCCCTTCTTGCTCAATGTCCAACCAAGCCCGTGTCAACTCGATCGACGCCATACGCGGGGTCCGCGCGGCGGTGATCGTGTTCACCGAGCGGGCGCAGTCGTCGCTGGGCGAGGTCAACAGCGAGGCGCAGAAAACGATCATGCGGCTGCGGCTCGAGGCCGGGCCGCGCTGGGTCAAGCGGTTGCGCGAGCGTCAGGACGCGTGGGTCGCCGCCCGGAGCGAGCTGATCCGCAAGCAGGCGAGCTTCTCGCACGACAACCCCACGTGCATCGAGCAGCGCAAGGCCGTCGAGAAGGCCAAAGCGCTGGTCGAAGAAGCGCAGCAGAAAGTCGAGCGGGTCAAGCGCCTGGTCAGTGAGCTCGAACGGCAGTACACCCTCTACAAGGGGCACGTCGCGGGGCTGGCCGAGTCGGTGAGCCGGTCGCTCCCGCTCGCCGTCGCGCGTCTGGACCGCATGACCGACGCGCTGGAGGCCTACCGCTCGGTGAACCCGCAGGCGAGCGGGGAAGTAGAGGGGGCCGGGGAAGCCGAGGGCGCCGGAGAAAGCGGCGAAGGGGGCCCTCGGTGAGCACCACGGCTGCGCAGGCGCGCCTCAAGGACGGCCTCCGGGAGTTGAACCTCGCGTGGCGGCGCGCACAGGAGCAGTGGCGCGACCAGGCCGCGGCGGAGTTTCACAAGGACGTGATCGAGCCGCTGGAGCCCAAGGTCGCTCAGGCGCTCAACGCCATGGCGTCGCTGGGAGAGGCGATCCAGGCGGCCAACCGAGAGGTCGAGTAGCGCGGCAGAAGGGGCTGGGGGAAGCAGGCGACCCGGGGACGGACAACGGGAGGGTGTTGCTTCTATTCTCTCTGACCACAGACGGACTTTCATGCAGACCGACCCCCCCACCCCGCAGGCGTTCACCTCCGCAACCCCCGGCAGGAACTCCGCCGGCTCAAAGCCGTCGGCCGGTTCATCGGTCGCCGCCGCCGCGCGCGAGGACGCGCCCACGCTGGCGGTGCAGCGGCGCGCGGTGAGGGTGTTGCGCCAGGCAGCGGTCGAAACGGCCGCGGCCCGCACCTCGCTTGAGAGCGTCTATGCCGAGAAGACCGGCTCTGCCGCGGCGGTGCTGGAACGGTCGCTCCGCCAGGCCGCCGAGCGGCTGGCCGAACAGCGGGAGACGGCGGAGTCGGTTCACGCGGCGGCCGCCGAGGCGGCGAAGAGCGCGCAGGAGCGCGGGCGGCGCGAGGCCGAAGCGACCAGGACGCGTGACCGCGACGTAGCCCGCGAGCGCGGCCAGCGCGACGTCGACGCCAGCAAGCAGCAGCGCGACGAGGCTGTCTGGTTTGCCGAAACGGTGCTCGACACCGACAAGTCGAAGAACAAGGCGCAGCGCCAGAACGACAAGATCGCGATCGGGCAGATGCAGGGCAGAGTGCAGCTTGTCAAGCGCGTCGCCGACGGGATCCTGGAGAAGTGGCGGCAGAACCTTCTGATCGAGGTGGCGGCGACGCCGACCGACTCACCCGAGCCCCGCAAGCTGTTCGACGACGCGATCGCACGGGCGGAAAAGTCCGTCGAGGAGATGCAGTCGTACAAGACCCCTGCCGCGATCGGCGGGCTGACGCCCTGGGTTCTGGTGTTCATCGCCGCGGCGCTGGGCGCTGTCGCCGGCGCGGCGGTCCGGCACTGGACGATCGACATGTACGCCGCGATCGGCTTCCTCGCCGGCGCCGCCGTCGGCGGGGTCGCGGTGTTCATGGTCTTCCGGGCCGTGCGAGCCCGCACGCGCCAGATCGTGCAGCCGCTCGCGGCGGCGCTGGCCGAGGCGCAGGGCGCCTTGCAGCAGCAGGAACGCCTCTTCGACGCCGACGACAAGCGCCGCGTAGCCGAGGCGAAGGCAAAGTTCGAGGCGGAGGCCGGCAAAGCGCGAGCGAAGCACGACGCGACCGTCAAGAAGGTCACCGACCGGCTTGCCGACATCGGCACGCGGGTTGAAGAGGCGTTCAACGCGGCCGTCTCTCGAGCCGAGACCGAGCACACGCGCGCGGTCGACGCGGCAAGGGCAGCGCGCGAGTCGACGCTGAACGCGGCGGAGGCGGCCGCGGCGGCGGCGAAGGCGGCCGCGGAGGCGGCGTTCGAGTCGGAGACGAGCGCCGCCCGCGCCGAGCACCAGGCAGGGTGGCAGGCGCTCAGCGCCCGCTGGCGGGATCGGGCCGGGCGCGTGGGGGCCGATCTCCGCGCGGTGGAATCAACGCTGGCGACCGCGCGCACACCGTGGGACCAGTTGGAGCGGCTGGAGAGTTTCAGCGTGAGCCCGACGCCGACGGTGGACGCCGCGACGGCGACGCTCGACGTCGCCGCGCTGCTGGCGCCGCTGGAGGGGGATGAGCGGTTGAGCGCCGACCTCCCCGCGTCGGCGCTGCTGTCTGTTCCGCTGGAGGTGCCGAGGATGAGCTCGCTGGCGCTGCTGACGCCGGCCGACCAGCGGCAGAAGGGGACCGAGGCGCTCTCCACGGTGATGCTGCGCCTGCTGACGACGCTGCCGCCCGGCAAGGCGCGGTTCACGATCATCGACCCCGTGGGGCTGGGCCAGTCGTTCGCGGGGTTCATGCGGCTCGCGGAATTCGCGACCACGGGCGGGAGCCTGGTGGGCGAGCGGATCTGGACCGAGCCGCGCCACATCGAGCAGAAGCTGGCGGACATCACCGAGCACATGGAGACGGTGATCCAGAAGTACCTGCGGAACCAGTACCCGTCGATCGACGCGTACAACCAGGCCGCGGGGGAGGTCGCCGAGCCGTACCGGTTCGTGGTGATCGCCGATTTCCCGACAAATGTCAGCGAGATCGCGGCCAAGCGGCTGGAGAGCATCCTCGCCAGCGGCGCACGGTGCGGCGTCTACGTGCTCCTGGCGGCGACGAAGAAGGACAACCTGCCGCAGGGGATCAGGTGGACCGATGTCACCCGCGCCTGTCACCTGCTGATCCTGAAGGAGGGCCAGTGGAAGTGGGACGACGCCGACTTCGCCGGCCTGCCGATCCGGATGCCCGCCCCGCCCAGCCCCGAGCAGTTCTCCGTCATCGCCGACCGAGTCGGCGCCGCGGCGATGGAGGCGAGCAAGGTGCGCGTGCCGTTCAGCTCGATCGCGCCCACGGAGGGGGACACGTGGACGCGTTCGACCGCCGAGGGCATCAGCGTGCCGCTGGGCCGCGCGGGCGCAACGAAGCTGCAGAACCTGGCGCTTGGCGCCGGCACGCAGCAGCACGTTCTGATCGCCGGGCGCACCGGCTCCGGCAAGTCGACCCTGCTGAACGTGATCATCACCGCCAGCAGCCTCTGGTACTCCCCCGACGAGATCGAGCTGTACCTGGTCGACTTCAAGAAGGGCGTCGAGTTCAAGGCGTACGCGACGACGAAGCTGCCCCACGCCCGCGTCATCGCCGTCGAGAGCGAGCGCGAGTTCGGCCTCAGCGTCCTCCGCAGGCTCGACGCCGAGCTGACGCGGCGCGGCGACCTCTTCCGCACCGCCGGCACGCAGTCGCTGGCGGGCTACCGCAACACGCCCGACGCGCAGGTGATGCCGCGCGTGCTGCTGATCGTCGACGAGTTTCAGGAGTTCTTCATCGAGGACGACAAGCTGGCGCAGGAGGCCGGGCTGCTCCTGGACCGGCTCGTGCGACAAGGGCGGGCGTTCGGCATGCACGTCATTCTGGGGAGCCAGACGCTGGCGGGCGCCTACTCGCTGGCCCGCAGCACCATCGGCCAGATGGGCGTGCGCGTCGCGCTGCAGTGCTCCGAGGCGGACTCCTACCTCATCCTCGCCGATGACAACCCGGCGGCGCGCCTGCTCAACCGCCCCGGTGAGGCGATCTACAACGACGCCAGCGGCATGCTGGAGGGGAACAACCCGTTCCAGGTCTGCTGGCTCGATGAAGAGGACCGCGCCGGGCGCATCACCGCGCTCCACGAGCGCGTGGCGCGGATGGCCCGCCCGCTCCCGCCGGCGATCGTGTTCGAGGGCAACGCCCCTGCGCAAGCGGAGGAGAACCAGGAGCTCGCCGCCCTGATCGCTTCGCCCCCGCGCGTGCGCCCCGCGGCGTACAAGTTCCAGCTCGGCTCGCCGATCTCGATCAAGGAACCGACCGGCGCGGTGTTCCGCCGCCGGTCGGCGAGCAACCTGCTCATCGTCGGCCAGAGCGAGGATCACGCGCTGGGGATGCTGAGCGTCGGGCTCATGGGCCTGGCGCTGCAGGACGCGGCGCTGCCGGCGGCGCAACGGGCGAAGTTTGTGCTGATCGACGGCACACCGACCGATACGGCGATGTCCGGCCTGCTGCCGGGGCTCGCGGCGTCGATGGGCGGGCGCGTCGAGAATGTCGAGTATCGGGGCGTGCCCGGCGCGCTGGCGACCCTCCACACCGAGCTGCAGCGCCGCCTCGCCGACGAGGGCGGCGCCACCGGCGAACCGCCCATCTTCCTGATGATCGCCGGGCTTCAACGGTTCCGCACGCTGCAGAAGGGCGAGGACGACTTCGGGTTTGGCGGCGACGGCGTCTCGGCCCCCAAGCCCGACAAGCAGCTCGCCGAACTGGTGCGCGAAGGCCCCGGCGTTGGAATCCACACCGTCGTCTGGTGCGACTCGGCCGCCAACCTGGAGCGGTTCTTCAAGCGCCAGTCGCTCAGCGAGTTCGACAGCCGCGTGCTGCTGCAGATGAGCGTCAACGACTCTTCCAACCTGATCGACTCTCCCGCGGCGGGCAGCCTCGGCCGCGACCGGGCGCTGATCTTCAGCGAAGAGCGGGGCACGGTCGAGCGGTTCCGCCCGATGGCGGTGCCCCCCGCGCGGTGGGTGGAACGGGCCGGGGACGCGCTTCGGACCCGCGACGCGGCCGACCGGACCTGAGATAAGAGGAATGCCGGAGGAGGGACTTGAACCCACACGCCTTTAAGGGGCGGGGGATTTTGAATCCCCTGCGTCTGCCAATTCCGCCACTCCGGCGACGCACAACAGGATAGTCGCGCCCGCGCTCACGGCGCGGTGTGTGCAACTCGCTTCCGTGCAAGAGAGTAAGGACCGGCGAACATCCGTTCGGGGGCCCGGCCGCGGGAGCTTAATGAAGGATTCTCGGTCCCTCTTTGCTGGTCCCGGGCATCCAGCTGACCCACAATGCACAGTCAAAGCTGTGGGACCGGCGCTGAACGCCGATTCAGGGCCTGACCGCCGGTATCTGGAGATGCGCGTGACCAAGCCAAACAACCTGCTGGCCCGCTGGGGTGTCGTTTTCTTTGCCTCTGTTGTTGCGGCCTCCGCATCGACGGCGCCCGCCCAGGAGGCGTTCGGTATCACGGGGCCGCCCGCCGGTGCTTGGCCGCCGGTGCAGGTCGTCCCCTTGAGCAAGGCCCACGGCGTGGGCGTCGGCGCGGTCCCCGCGCTGGTGCTGGAGGCGCTCGACAACGCGCAGCTCGCCGCCCAGGCGGACGCGGCCCCGCGCGAAGGGAAGCCTCGCATGGTCGGGGTTGCGCGCCCGATCGCGCTCGACGCTTCCATGGGCGTCTGGACGCCGGCACCGGACGGCGGACGCGTCTGGTCGCTCGACGTGACCTCACCCGGGGCTATCGGCCTGCGTATCCACTTTACCGACATCGCCCTGCCCGAGGGCGCCGAGCTCACCGCGTACAACGTCGCTGATTGGACCGAAATCGCCGGGCCCTACACGGGCCAAGGAGGTCCAGAGGGGAACGACGTCTACACGCCCAC
The DNA here is from genome assembly GCA_035626935.1 of Phycisphaerales bacterium. GTDB lineage: Bacteria > Planctomycetota > Phycisphaerae > Phycisphaerales > UBA1924 > JAJTGZ01. Next base: position 7,090 of record DASPMT010000358.1, read on the forward strand.
GATGTTCGGAGACCGCGCCCGGATCGAGCTCTATCTCCCCCCCGGAGCGCCGATCGCCGCGCTCCCGTTCGACGCCGACAACATCCAGCACCTTTTCCGCAACCCGCTCGACGCGCTGACCGGACGCAATAACGCCGGGACAGCCGACGGCGTGACGATCACGCCGACGGTCGGCAACTGCCACAACGACGTCACCTGCTTCCCGGCATGGGCGAACACCGCGCGCGCCGTCGGGCTCTACCTCTTCTCAGATGGTGGCGGCACCGGCCAGTGCACCGGCCAGCTCCTCGCTACGCAGAATAACGACCTCACCCCGTACTTCCTGACCGCCGCTCACTGCGTCAACACCGCGGCCGACGCCGCGAGCGTTCAGGTCTTCTGGCTCTTCCAGACCGCGTCGTGCAACGGCCCGGCGCCCAACCAGGGCGCTTCGCCCACCACGACCGGCGCGACGCTGGTCGCGACCCGCGCCCAGAGCGACAGCACCCTTATCCGCCTCACGGGGGCGGTGCCGGGCGGTCTCTTCTATGCGGGGTGGACCAGCGCGCCGGTCGCCAACGGCACCGCCGCCGCCTGCATCCACCACCCCGACGGCTCGTGGAAGCGGATCAGCTTCGGCACGGCCACCGACCAGGCCGGGTGCACGCTCGGGTCGCAGTCGGAGACCGTCGACGCCACCTGGACAACGGCCGTCACCGAGGGCGGGTCGTCCGGTTCGGGCCTCTTCCGCTCCGACACCATGCAGCTGATCGGCACGCTCTCGTGCGGGCCCAGCTTCTGCGGCGCCACCGGCTTGAACCTGCACGACGGGTACGGGCGCTTCGCCAGCTTCTACCCCAGCATCGCCAGCGCGCTCGCGGGCGGGGCCGATGACGCGTTCGAGCAGAACGACACGTGCGCGACGGCGCGGGCGCTGACGCCCGTGACCGGCACGACCCTCACCAGCCCGGGTCTGACGGTTAAGTCGACCGACGAGGACTACTACAAGTACACGCTCCCGGTCGGCTCGACGCTGACGGTGACGCTCACGTTCGCCGCCGCCAGCGGCACCGTGAACGCGCAGCTCTTCACCACCTGCGGCGGGGCCGTCCTCGCGTCCGCCAGCGGCGTGGGCGGAACCCGCACCCTCACCTACGCGAACACCGGCGCGGCCGACGAGGTCTACCTGCGGGTCTACCTGACCGGCGGCACCACCAACACCTACGGAATGACGACGCTCGTCACCACCGGCGCCGACGCTTGCGGCAGCGCTACTACGGTCACCTCCGGCAACACCTACGCCGGCACCACCGTCGGCGCCACCACCGACGGCGCCAGCGGGTGCCCCAACGCCGCCGCGGCCCGCACGCGGCCGGACGTGTGGTACACCTTCACAGCGCCGTCGGCCGGCACGCTGCAGCTCGATACGTGCCTCAGCTCTCCCACCGACACGGTGATGTCGGTTCATTCCGGGTGCCCCGGCAACACCGGCAACCAGCTCGCCTGCAACGACGACGGGCTGACGAACGGCCCGTGCGGCGGCGTCGCCAACAACTTCACCAGCTACCTCACCACGCCCCTGACATCGGGTCAAACGGTCAAGATCCGCGTGAGCATGTGGGACACCGCGACGGGCACCTTCGTGTTGAGGGTGAACTTCGTTCCCGCCGCCCTCGCCAACGACACCTGCGCCGGGGCGATCGCCATCGGCGAAGGCGCGACTCCGTTCAATACTTCGGCTGCGCTGACCGAAGCCACGACCGATACCGCCTGCACTTTCTTCTCCTACAGCGGCGTCGCCAAGGACGTGTGGTACCGGCACACCGCGCAGTGCAACGGCAACCTGGTGGTCGACACCTGCGGCTCCTCCTACGACACCAAGCTGGCCATCTACGCCGCCTGCCCCGCCGGCAACAACACCGCTCTGGATTGCGACGACGACGCCAACCCCGCCTGCGGGTCCGGCACCCTGCACTCGAGGGTGACAACCGCTGTCACCAGCGGCACGGTTTACTACATCCGCGTCGGCGGCTACCGCAACGCCGGCGGCGCCGAGACGTCCGGCGCGGGCGTCCTCAACATCATGTGCAACGCCGTCACCCCGCCCTGCCCGGCCGACCTGGGCGCGCAGGGGGGTATCCCGGGCCAGGATGGCGTGCTCGACAACAATGACTTCGTGGTCTTTATCGACTACTTCTTCAGCAGCAACCCGGCGGCCGACGTCGGCCAGCAGGGCGGCCAGCCCGGCAGCGACGCGGCCTTTGACAACAACGACTTTGTCGTCTTCATCGACCTGTTCTTCGCCGGCTGTCCCTGAGGACGCTTTCACACCACCGGTAGGTCGACCGACAGGCGGCGTTTTCCCCGGGAACCGCACCAATTACGGTGGTTGGTGTTTGCTCTCGCGCAAGGCGTGCGTTAGGATTACCAGACGGGCCGTCGTGGGTGATCTCCCGCGGTCTGTGTAATTCTGCACCGCTCCTGCGTCGGGAACGGGCACCCATGCCGAATAACCAAGACCCGTCCCCCAACTCTCCCAAACCCCCCTAGACACACCCCGCCCCACCGGAGCTGCATCATGGTCCGCACGCTGAGCGCCCTGTCGTCCCTGCGTCCGTTCACCGCCGCCGCGCGTCGCGCCGCCTCGTTGCTGGGCCGCGCGGGCGGAAAGATGCAGGCGAGCGACCCGCTGTTCGAAGCGCTCGAGGAGCGGACCCTGCTGGCCGCCGACGTCACCGTGACGCTGACCGTGCCGGCGCTGACCGGCTTGGCGAGCGCCGGCGGCGCACTCTCGGGCAGCATCCTGCTGGCCAACACCGGCAACGCCGCGGCGACCGGCTTCACCTACCGCGTCTTCCTCTCCAGCGACACGGTGATCGGCAACGAGGACGACGTCGAGCTTACCGACGAGGCGGGCCTGCAGGCGACCCTCGCGGCCGGCGCAACGTCCTTCGTCAACCTCAACACCTTCTCGGTCCCAACCGACGTGCGGCCGGGCGCGTACTTCCTGATCACCACGCTCGACACCGCCGGCGTCGTCGCCGAGGGCGAGGCGGGCGAGGCGAACAACACGGTGCACTCCACGTCCCCGGTCATCGTGCTCAACGGCCCGGCCGGTTCGCCGAACGTGTCGGCGACCATCACGTTCCCGGCCCGCACCATCAACCCCGACCAGCACATCACGGTGCCGACGACCATCCGCAACACCGGCACCGGCGCGGCGACGAACTTCCACGTCACCTGGGTGCTGTCGGTCAACAACATCATCGGCGACTCCGACGACATCGCGATCGACGAAGAGGAGATCGCGTCGCTCGCCGCGGGCGCCACGCTGAGCCTCTCTCGCGACATCCAGCTCCCCGTCGGCATCGACCTCGGCTCCTACCGCGTCGGCGTCTGGGTCGACGACCGCGCCGACGTCGCGGAGACCAACGAGGGGGACAACCGCGCCATCACCTCCAGCGCCGCCCTCACCGTCGGCCTCCCCGACCTGACCGCGACGTTCACCACCTCCGGCGGCACGCTCCAGCCCGGCGGGTTCTTCACCGGCACGCTGACGGTCCGCAACAACACCCAGGCCCTGGCGACGCCCTTCTCCGTCTTCATCTCGCTCTCCAGCAACAACATCGCCGGCGACGAGGACGACATCCTTCTCATGCGCGTCGACATCACCGATGCCCTCCTGGAGGACACCGGCCTGGCCGGCGGCGGCGTCCGCACCATCACCGGGCTGCGCGTCTATATCCCCTACGGCACCCCGGCCGACGGCGGCCCGCTCAACCCCGGCGCCTACCGCGTCGTGGTCCAGGTCGACGAGGGGAACGAGGTCGCCGAGAGCAACGAGAACAACAACTCCACCGTCGGCTCAAGCGCAAACGTCACCATCGGCGCCCGCAACACCGCCAACGACCCCGAAGGCTCCGACCTCTTCGGCTTCGCGTTCCCCATCTCCGGCTCGTTCCAGCCGGGCCAGACCGTCAACGTCCCCGCCATCTTCGCCAACCTGGGCAACGCGCTGGCGACGGGCGTCTCGATGTCCGCGTACATCTCCTCCGACTCGACCTTCGACGGCGGCGACATCCTGCTGAGCGAGAACGTGCTCGCCGACGAGGACATGGACGTCGGCTCCCTCTACGCGCTTGTCCCGCTGGTGATCCCCGGCGCGGCGCCCAACGGCAACTTCTTCATCATCTTCCGCGCCGACCCCGAGAACACCGTCGAAGAGACCGACGAGGCGAACAACACCGCCGCGACCACCGGCACCGCGACCGTCACGCGTTCGACGGTCTCGATCACCGCGCCCGACTCCGCCGCCGCCGAGACCGCCGGCACGGCCAACAACGGCCAGTTCCGCATCTCCCGCACCGGCTCCACCGCCAGTGACCTTGTGGTGAACTACACCATCGGCGGCACCGCCGACGGCGACGACTACAACGACGAGGCCTTCACCGGCAGCGTCACCATCCCCGCCGGACAGTCGTTCGTCCTCATCAGCGTCCCCGTCCTCAACGACGCCGCCGCCGAGAACGACGAGACGCTGGTGCTGACCATCAGCGCCGACGGAAACTACACCGTCAGCGGCACGCAGGGCTCGGCCACCGTTACAATCGCCGACAACGACCCGCGCGTCGGCATCACCGCGGTCGACGCCGCCGCCGCCGAGAGCAGCGGCACCGCCAACGGCGGCCAGTTCCGTTTCACCCGGACCAACGGCACCACCGGCGCCATGGTCGTGCACTTCACCGTGACCGGCACCGCGGCCGCCGGCGACTTCACGCTGAGCGTCCCCGCGGGCGGCACGCTCGTCTACGACGACGAGACCGGCGAAGGCACCGTCACAATCGCCGACGGGCAGGCCAGCGCCCTGCTGAACGTGAGCGTCACGCAGGACGCCGTGGGCGAGGACGCCGAAACCGTGATCGTCACGATCGCCGAGGACGAGGCGTACTCGATCTCCCCCACCGCCAACGACGCCACCGTCACCGTCGCCGACGACGAGCCGCTGGTGACCGTCACGACCAACGACGCCTCCGCGGCCGAGACGACCGCGACGGCCAACGGCGGGCGCTTCACCTTCACCCGGCCCGGCCCCGCCACCGGGCTCGGCGCCCTGGTCATCCACTTCACGATGACCGGCTCGGCCACAGACGA
>DASPMT010000359.1:0-9511 GCA_035626935.1 Phycisphaerales bacterium
CGTCGGCCCGATGGGCCTCCCGCGCACGGGCCTGGTGCTCATCGGCACGACGGCAACCGTGCGTGCCCTGTCGGCGCAGCTCGCTGGCTGGCGCGACGCGGTGATCCCGGTCGGCTGCGTTCTGGTGAACCGTTTCGACGCCTGCCGCAGCTCGGGCGGGCAGGCGGATGACACGATCACCGGCGGCATCCTTCCCCCGCTGCTCGGTTTCACCGACGAGCTCGCCGGCCTCCAAGCCAAGTACCGCTTCAAGGCCGCGATCGTCTCCATCCCCGCGTCGATGCAGCAGCAGACGCGCCGCATCCGCGCGCTGCTCGGCCAGCTCAGCATCACCGAACGCTTCGTCCCCACCTTCGAGGACCTCCTCGCTCCGGTCAAGACCGGGCCCACCCCGGTCAATACCGCGGCGAAGATCGACGTCGGCGCCCTCATCGGCCGCACCCACTGGGGCGTCGACAAGGCCGCCGTCGGCCGCATCATCAAGGGCAAACGCATCCTCATCACCGGTGCCGGCGGCAGCATCGGCGGCGAACTCGCCCGCGTCGTCGCCGGTTTCGCGCCATCCTGCATCCAGCTCATGGAGCGCGCCGAGAACGCGCTCTTCGAGATCGACCAGCAGCTCGGTCGCCGCTTCCCGGGGGTCCACCGCCACGCCGTTCTTCACGACGTCGTCGACCAGCCCGCGACGCACCGCGCCCTCGCCCAGCTCAAGCCCGACATTGTCTTCCACGCCGCCGCCCACAAGCACGTGCCGCTGATGGAGGACCATCCCAGCCACGCCCTCACCAACAACCTCTTCGGCACCCGCTCCATCGCCGACGCCTCCGTCGCCGCCGGCGTCGAGCGCTTCGTCATGATCTCCTCCGACAAGGCGGTCAATCCCACCAGCGTCATGGGCGCCACCAAGCGCCTCGCCGAGATGTACGTATCCGCGATCGCCTCCACCAGGGGCGTCCGCACCCGCTTCAGCATGGTCCGCTTCGGCAACGTCCTCGCCAGCGCCTGCAGCGTCGTCCCCATCTGGAGCAGCCAGCTCGCCGAGGGCCACCCGGTCACCGTCACCGATCCGCGCATGACGCGCTACTTCATGACAATCCCCGAAGCGGCCACCCTCGTCGCCCAGGCCGCGGCCCTCGACCAGCCGGCCGGCGCCGCCCCCGTCTACGTCCTCGACATGGGAGAGCCCATCAGCATCCTCGAGATGGCCGTCCGCTTCCTCCGCCAGCACGGCTACGAGGCGAGCATCGACAGCAAGACCATCCCTCCCGCCGCCAAGGACGACGGCTACCGCCTCCCCGAGATCGACGACCTCCAGGACGCCGCCGGTTATCCGCTCAAGTTCACCGGCGCACGCCCGGGCGAAAAGCTCCATGAAGAGCTCGCCTACAGCGCCGAGCTGCTCAACCCCACCGCCCACCCCGCCATCAGCCAGTGGGCCCGAGCCACCAACGTCAACGCCGCTGCCATGCTCACCGAGCTCGAACCCCTCCGCGACACTGCCGCCGACAAGAAGCAGGTCGTCGCCGCCATCCGCAAGTGGGTCCCCGAAATGAAACGCGCCGACTGATTCAACACGAGGCCATGGCGCGAGCATGGGCCATGCGTCGATTGCGCGGTGAGCGCCCAGCCCCGACTCGCGCCAAGGCCTCGTTGCCCCTCCGCGTACCCTCCGCCCATGCCCTCCCCCGTCACCGTCCGTCTCAAGCGCCTTTCCCCGCGCGCCACCATCCCTCAGTACCACTCCGAGCAGGCCGCCGGCATGGACCTTGCCGCCTGCCTCGAGTCACCCGTCACCATCGCCCCCGGCCAGATCGTCAAGGTCCCCCTCGGCTTCGCCGTCGCCCTCCCCGTCGGCTACGAGGCCCAGATCCGCCCGCGCTCCGGCCTGGCCACCAGGCATGGCGTCACCGTCCCCAATGCCCCCGGCACCGTCGACAGCGACTACCGCGGCGAGATGGTCGTCGCCCTCATCAACCTCGGACGCGAGCCCTTCACCGTCGAGCCCGGCCTCCGCGTCGCCCAGATGATCGTCGCCCCCGTCAGCCACGCCGCCATCCTCGAAGTCGACGAGCTCGACGCCACCGCCCGAGGCGCCGGCGGCTTCGGGTCAACCGGCGTTTCCTGACGTGCTACACCATCACCGCACAGAAGGTGCGGCAAGGTGAGGCGGAGGGGGGCTTTGCTCACAACTGCCCGATGTACGCCACCGGCACGAATCGCTCCACTTCCTCAACCAGGTCTCCGATCCGTTCTAACGCAGGCGCCAGCGTCCGGTAGCACTCCGGCGTCTCCGTTCGCAACGACGAATCCTCGATGCTGTCAGGAATAAACACCCGCGCCCGGAGCTCCGCCAGTGAGCCCGCCGTGTCCAGCCGCTTCGCCTCCGAACGCGACACCGCCCGCCCCGTCCCGTGAGGCAGACACATGAGGTGATCGGTAACAGCGAGCTTGGCGCGCACGACCGCCATCTCGTCCAGCAGGTTCGACGGGATCAATGCCAGCTCACCAGGCCGCACGCGCTGCGCCCCTTTACGGATCACGACGCCCGCGTCAGTCTCCTCGAAGTGGTTGTGGTTCCGATCGAGCAGTTCGACGCCTTCATAGAGCGGCACGAACCGCCCGAACTGCTTCTCAACCATCTCCAGCACCGCGACGCGGTTATCAAGCGCCCACCGCTCGGCGCGTCTGAACTCGGCGTCGAACTTCCGCGGCTGGTCGACAAGGTCGTCCACCAGCCCGCTCTCCTTGCGCGACCCGGTGTGGACAACGAAGCAGACGCTCCCGTCCGCCGTCGAAACCACCGCATCGAGAAGTGGTTGCCGGAACCTAGGTCGCCCAGCCCTTTGTTCCGCCGTCCCCGCATCGTCCTCGCACAGTGACACCCACGCCGATCGGAACGCCTTGCTTGCCGTGTCCTCGCCGGACATTCCGCTGCGCGCGATGCACAGCCCGCATCCCACATCACTGATGGCGAAACGTCGCCAGTCGGTGGAGTCGGTGAGATAGCCCGTCCCCGTGGGGAGCGGGGCCTTGCCGGGACAGGTATCGGGAAGCGAAACAACCAGTTTCGCCTTGTCGAGGGCTCCGGCTTGCTTCAGCCAGGCACGAATCACCCAGTCCGCTTCGTGAGAGCGGTTGATGAGCACAGACATGTGAGAGCTCCAGTCGGAGAAGTTCAGTTCGGGCTACGCAGACACACAGCGGTCGGCGATTCGCCGGTGAGCGCCAGATCAGGTGTGTGCGCGTGCCATCACATGGGAACTCCGTAGCTGGGAACACGTGATCCTATGGGCCGCCTCGTCGAATCGCTCTCTCTCTCTCAATCTCCGCGCCTCACCGCCCCGCCGCCGCCGCCATCCCCGCCTTGCCGATCACTCTTTCGGCGTACTCGTTCATCGCGTCGCGCAGCTGCTCGAAGCTCTCCAGCACGTAGTAGATCGGCTGGAAGTGGTCGATCTCGAAGTTCGTGTTGCAGATGCGCTCCAGGTCGAACGGCCGCCACTCCGCCACCGGGCGCTCCGTGCAGTCGGGCGTGCCCGCGTCCTTCCTCTCCCACTGCCCCTCCAACGAGTAGCGCGCCTCACCGTGGCTGCTCACCAGGCCGCTCCCGTACACCTTGACGCGCCCCTCCTCGCGGATGAGCCCGAACTCGACGGTGAACCAGAACAGCCGCCCCAGCCGCTCGATGTGCACCGGGTCCTCGCACAGGAGCGCAGCCCGCCCGTACGTCTGCAGGAAGTCCGCGAACACCCGCGACGCGTGCAGCGGCACGTGCCCGAAGACGTCGTGGAAGATGTCAGGCTCCGGCAGATAGTCCATCACCTCGCGGGGGCGGATCAGAACCGTCGTCGGGAACTGCCGCGCGGCCAGGCACGCGAAGAAGCTCTTCGCCGGCAGGTACCCCGGCACGCCGTAGCTGGCCCAGTCGCTCACCTCACCCAGGTAGCGGTTGATCCCCTGCAGCTTCGTCCCCTTCTTCAGCACCTCGCCCCCCGCGATCTCGCAGTCCGCCTCCAGCACCTGATCGCACAAAAGCGGGATCCGGTCGCGGCTCATCTTCAGCACCGCGATCCCGTCAAGGAACGTCCGGCTCACCTGCTCCTCGAGCACCGTCCACCGCCGGTCGTACAGGTCGCGCCACACCTCGTGGTTCTCGCGCGTGTACCTGTGGTACCGCTGGGTGATGTAGAACTTCGTCTGGTCGATCGAGTCGGCCGGCATCGAGGGCGCGGCATCAGCCGCCGCCTGCGCCTTCTTCGCCTCATCCCCGTCGATGATGTTGTTGTAGTTGATCGAGGGCTGCATGACTCAATCGTACCTGCCAGGCGGATGGTTCTTCACCTCCTTCTCCCGGCTCTGCGGGAGAAGGTGTCGCGGCTTTGCGACGACGGGTGAGGGCGTCTCGCTTGACGCCCCCATCAACTGAAACTCCTTCACCCCAATCCTCTCCCGCAAAGGCGGGGAGGGGGAGCAAGGCCTCAAACCTCCCGCACCACCCCCGTCCCCTTCTCGACCGTCCCGATTACATACACCCGCTCCCCCAGCTTCTTCAGGTGCTCCTTGATCGCCGACGCAAACGCCGGACGGACGACAAGGCAGTACCCGATCCCCATGTTGAACACCCGCCGCATCTCCGCTTCCTCGATCCCGCCCCGCTCCTGCAGGAACCGGAACACCGCCGGCACCGGCCAGCTCTTCGTGTCGATCACCGCGTCAACACCCGGGTGCAACGCGCGGCACAGATTCCCGCTCATCCCGCTCCCGGTGATGTGCGCCATCCCCCCGATCACCTTCTTCACCTTGTACGACCCCAGCAGCTTCGTGATCGGCTTCACGTAAATCCGCGTCGGCGTCAGAAGCACTTCGCCGAGTGTTTTCGCTTTCCGCTTTTCGCTCTTCGCTTTCCCCTTCCCGTTCTCAAGCTCCGGATACACCTTCCCAAGATCAAGCCCCGCGCTCTTCACCACCTTCCGCACCAGCGAATACCCGTTGCTGTGAATCCCGTCCGACGCGAGCCCCAGCACGACATCCCCAACCTCCACCCGCCCCGGATCGATCGCCCGATCAAGATCAACGACGCCGACCGCGAACCCGGCAAGGTCGAAGTCACCCGGCGCGTACACGTCCGGCATCTCCGCCGTTTCACCCCCAAGCAGCGCGCACCCGCTCTCCACGCACCCGTCGGTTACTCCCTTGACGATGTCCGTCAGCATCCCCTTGTCCACCTTCGGCGTCGCGATGTAGTCCAGGAAGAACAGCGGCTCCGCACCCTGCACGATCATGTCGTTCACGTTCATCGCGACAAGATCGATCCCGATCGTGTCGTACTTCCTCATGTCCGCCGCCAGCTTCAGCTTCGTCCCCACCCCGTCGGCGCACGCCACCAGCACAGGGTGCTTGTGGTTCCGCGCAAACAGCTTCTCGTTGAAGTCCAGCCGGAACAGACCCGCGAACCCGCCCGGGTTGTCGATCACCCGAGGCCCGTACGTCCGTCGCATCAGCCCCGTCAGGCCCTCGGTGAACGTGTCCTTTTCCTCCAGGTTCACGCCCGAGGAGGCGTAGGTGAGCTTCAACGGCTTACGGGGACGACGCTTGGCGGAGGTGGGGGGCATTGACCGCAGGATAGTGCCTCGAACACCCCCTCTTCCCCGGGGCTCGGTAGGACGACGTCCTGCGGCTCCTCATTCCCCCTTCCAGGCCCCCATCCGCCGCAGCGCATCCCGCGCCTCCACCCGCATCTCCTCGCTCTCCCCCTTGTCCGCCTCAACCGCCCGCAACACCTCCACACCCTCGTCAAACCGTGGCCGCATCGCCGCCACCATCTGGCACGCTTGCCGCCGCTGCCCGACCGGTCCCTCCTTTACGCGCGGAAGCCACAGCGTCCGATCGGCGCCGGAAAACATCCCCAGCACCCCGCACGGCATCGCCACCCCGGCGTCGTGCATCCGCAGCACCGCTTCGCCGCACCCTTCTGGCAGCGACCCGTGCTGGCACCCGATGATCCGAAGGGCAAAGGCACGCAGCTTCGCGTCATTCCCCAGCACCCACTCCTTCGCTGTCGCGTCGGGCAGCACGACGGTGTCACTGTGGAACTCAAAGAGCCGCAGCGCCAGATCGCGGCACTCCTTCTCTTTCGCCATCTCCACGGCAAACCCGCCGTACCCCTTCGGGCGGCTGTACGGGTAGCTTTCGACGAAGAGCTCGGCGATCCGCTTGCGCTGCGCCGCATCCGTTGACGCCCGGAACGCCGCCTCCGTCGCCTTCAGCGTCGGCTCCCCAGCCTGCATCACCGAGTGCCTCGCCCACTGCGACCACTGGTCGCCGCTGGAGGCCGCCCGCACCAGCGCCGCCGCGGCGGCCGGATCGCCGGCCGACTTCTCCAGCATCTCGAAGTACTCCGTCGGCGGGTTCGTCCCCTTCACCGCGGGCATCGCGGCTTCGATCAGCGCCACCCGCTCCGCCATTGGCATGCCGCGCGCCTGGAAGTACGCCGCCGCCTCCCGCGCAAGCATGTTGTTGGCGAGCATCAGCTGTGCCGCCGCCGCATCCACTTCTGGATCAGGGGCCGACGCCGCCAGCGCCTTCAGCGCTGCGCTCACGTCGTTCCACGGCGTCGCGTTGGGCGCTTTCACCGTCCGCAGCACAAGCCCCTTGCCCCCGCGCGCCACCGACTCGATCTCGGCATCGATCGCCGTCCCGGTCGCGACGCGGTGCCGCACCGTCCGCCCGTACGACTCCGCGCCCACGCTCTCCCACAGCCGCGCAGAGACCGCCCGCGGCAGCATGTACAGCCACCGCCCGCCGCTCAGTACAGGCCGGCCGCTCAGGTAGAGCCCGCCCGCCAGCAGCACGGCGGCGGCCGCCACCGCACCCCAGCTCCGGCGCACGCGGTGCAGCTCCTTCGTGCTCCGCGCTACGCACCCGCATTCGGGGCACGTTACCGAACCGTCCTCCCTCGGCGCAGCCCCCTGCAGCTCGTACCAGCAACGGCGGCATCGCGGGCGCCTGGCGTTCCCCGCGGCCTTGTCCAGCCACCAACCCCGTGCCAGCAGCAGTCCGCCGAGGAACGCCAGCACCATCCCCGCCAGCCACAGGTACATCGAGAGCGTCGGTGACATCCCTCCAGCTTACCGGAGTTCTCGGCCCTGTAGGGCCACCCCGCGCCCCCGCCACGCCCTTGGGATGGGTCTAACCTTCCGCCCACCCGGCCGACCCCCACGACCCGGCCCACTTGGAGCAGACATGAGCAGCCGCTTCTTCACCTCAGAATCCGTCTCGATGGGCCACCCCGACAAGGTCGCCGACCAGATCTCCGATGCAGTCCTGGACGCCATGCTCGCCGACGACCCCTTCTCCCGCGTCGCCTGCGAGACCCTCTGCGCCACCGGCCTGGTCGTCGTCGCCGGCGAGGTCACCACCAACACCTACGTCGACATCCCCGAGCTGGTCCGCAAGACCGTGCGCGACATCGGCTACACCAGCGGCGACATGCGCTTCGACGCTGACTCCTGCTCCGTCCTCGTCGCCCTCAACAAGCAGTCCAACGACATCGCCATGGGCGTCGACAAGGACGGCGCCGGCGACCAGGGGATGATGTTCGGCTTCGCCTGCAAGGACACCCCCGAGCTGATGCCCCTTGCCATCCAGCTCAGCCACCGGCTCGTCGAGCAGCAGGCCCACGTCCGCCGCGAGGGGATCATCCCCGGCCTCCGCCCGGACGCCAAGAGCCAGGTGACCGTCGAGTACGAGAACGACAAGCCCGTGCGCGTCGACACCGTCGTTCTCTCCACCCAGCACGACCCGAGCTGGAACGAGCGCCAGAAGCAGCTCAAGGAAGCGGTCGTCAAGCACATCATCAAGCCCGTGCTCGGCAAGTGGTGGAACCCCGGCATCATCACCCACGTCAATCCCACCGGCCGCTTCGAGATCGGCGGCCCCCACGGCGACACCGGCCTCACCGGTCGCAAGATCATCGTCGACACCTACGGCGGCATGGGTCGCCACGGCGGCGGCGCCTTCAGCGGCAAGGACCCCACCAAGGTCGACCGCTCGGCCGCGTACATGTGCCGCTACATCGCCAAGAACATCGTCGCCGCCGGCCTCGCCGAGCGCTGCGAGATCCAGCTCTCCTACGCCATCGGCGTCGCCGAGCCCACCAGCATCTACGTCGACACCTTCGGCACCGCCGCCGTCGACGAGGAGAAGCTGAGCAAGGCCGTCGCGAAGGTCTTCAAGCTGACACCCCGCGGCATCATCGAAACCCTCGGCCTCCGCACCCCGATCTACGGCCAGACGGCCCGGCACGGCCACTTCGGCCGCGAGCCCGGCACGATCACCTACGGCAAGAAGAAGTTCAACACCTTCGCCTGGGAGAAGACGGACAAGGCCGCCGCCCTCAAGGCCGCCTGCAAGTAACACACGCGCCACCCTCTTGAGGGGTGGGAGCCGATCCCGACCTTGATAAACGCCCCGCGCACGCGGGGCGTTTTCGTTGACTCGGCAGCGCGACAGCCTTGCTCGCACGCCCCAATCGTTACTCTTCCCAGAATGGGCTCCGTACCGCTCATCACCGCGTGGATGTACTGGCCCGCGGCGTTCCTCGCCATGGTCGGGTGTGCGATCCTGTGCTTCGCGCTCTTCGGCGGGCGCTCCCAGCTCCCGCGTTGCGCCGGATGCTGGTACGACATGACCGGCTCGGCAGTCCCTCCTGTCCGTTGCCCGGAGTGCGGGCGTCTCGCTCGCACCGAGCGGGAACTGCACCGGCCACGGCGTCGGTGGCCGCTCGTGCCGGTTGCGCTCCTTGCCATCGCGCCGCTCGGCGTCGTGTTCGGCGTCCTGCACGGCGACGCTGCGTACTGCGCGATCATGCCACGCTGGAAGCTGGTCAAAGAGCAACGGCACGGCCCGCTCGCGATCCGGCGCTACGCCCCGCGGGACCCGCGCGACTGGGCCGACCGCACCGATGTATGTGCGGGCGGGCGCACGCTCGCGACCGGCAGCGTGGGCGTTTTCGACCGGCTGACGTTCCTTGATGCCGACGACGACGGCTGCCAGGAACTCATGGCGATATTGGAGGACGCCCGCAAGGTCGGCACATTCCGATTCTCCTTCGTCTGTGCACGGAATGGAGAGGCGGCAGTCGTTGCCGACATGCATGTGCCGGTTGGCGTCGGCACCGAGAGACCGCAAGGCGGCACCGAGACCATCTTCTGGTTCATCGACGACTCGTTCGAACGGTGGAACACCCCGCGCCACCAGATGACCGCGTCCGTCGCGTACCGGTTCAAGGACGGTGCGTTCCGCGTGGCGCTCGACCGAATGGCGCTGCGGGCGCACGAGATTGAGGCGCGTAGCCGTGCGGTTGCGTTCGAGCACTCCCGCAACCAGATCGTGCCCTCGTCGTCCTACTGGATGACCACTCTGCAGCTGATGCACTGCTCGGGCGAAGAGAAAGCCGGGGCGTTCTTCGACAGCGCATGGGGAGCGACCGAGGAAGAGAAGAAGGGATTCC
>DASPMT010000360.1:0-2712 GCA_035626935.1 Phycisphaerales bacterium
CGACGTCATCGCGGCGAGCATGATGAGCAACAGCCACCTGGTGCTCGGGCCGCGGCTTGTCGGCGACCTGAGGTCGCTCGGACGGCCGGACGTGCCGGTGTACATGGGGGGGATTCTCCCGTCGGAGGACGTGAGCGAGCTCCTCAAGCTCGGGGTGTCGCGCTGCTTCACGACGGCGACGGGGCTGATGGACATCGTCGAGGCGGTCAAGGGCGCGGTGCAGCCGCTGGCGCCGAGCGTCGGGGCCGCGGACGGGTCCCAGGCGCAGCTCGCGCGCGACATCTCGCTGGTGCACGGTGGGAAGGGGACGCGGAGCGGGATGAGGAAGGCGCGCCCGCAGCGCGTGATCGGCGTGACGGGGTCGCCCGGCGCCGGCAAGAGCACGCTGGTGGCGCAGCTCGCCGGCGAGTACACGCGCAGGGCGAAGCAAGACGCGTCGATGGGGCGCGCGGCGGTCGTCGCGTTCGACCCCATGAGCCCCATCACCGGGGGCGCCCTGCTGGGCGACCGCCTGCGGGTCGATTTCAATTCCATCGACGACGCGATCTTCTACCGCTCGTTGGCGATCACCAGCGAGGACTACCGCACGCTCGACGAGATCCTGCAGGTGATCGGCGGCGCGGCGGGGGCCGACGGCGCGCCGCTCTACCGGACCGTCTTTGTTGAGACGGTCGGCGCCGGCCAGAACGAGACCGCCGTCCGCAACCACGTGGACAAGACGGCCGTCGTGCTTACGCCCGGCATGGGCGACGCGGTCCAGATGGACAAGGCCGGCATCCTCGAGATCGCCGACGTGTTCGTCTGCAACAAGGCGGACTACCCCGGTCAGAACGAGCTGGTGAAGAACCTGCGCGACGTCGCCGGCCGCCGACCGGTCCTGGAGACCGTCGCCACGATGGGCAAGGGGGTTCCGGAACTGCTGGACCTGCTGATGGCATGACAGACGCCGCGCACACGCCCAGGGACGCGCCGCACACCATGCAGTGCATGGAGGTGTGGGGCGGCTTCGGGGTGAGCGACAACGGCGTGGTGATGCCCGGTCTGGACGTGTGGGTGTTCAGCCTGCCCTACCAAGGCTCGGAGGCGGGCGGCGACGTGCACTACGTCAGCAGCTGCGGCACCGGGCGCATCAGCCGCCTGCTGGTCGCCGACGTCTCGGGTCACGGCACGAGCGTGGCGACGATCGCCCGCGACCTGCGCGACCTGATGAGGCGGTACGTCAACTACGTCGACCAGCGCGCGTTCGTGGAGCGGCTCAACGGCTCGTTTGTCGAGCTGACCAGGAGCGGCCTGTTCGCGACGGCGGCGGTGGCCACGTTCTTCGCGCCGACGCAGACGCTGACGGTCACCAACGCGGGTCACCCGCGCCCGCTGCTCTATTCCGCAGCGCGGGGCACGTGGCGGTTGATGAGCGAGGAGGCCGGCGCCGACGCGCAGGGGCTGGCGAACCTGCCGTTGGGGATGTTCGAGGAGACGGTGTACCCCAACGTGATGCTGCAGGCGGGGAAGGGCGACGTGGTGATCATCTATTCCGACAGCCTGATCGAGGCGCCACTCGAGCAGTTGCCCGGTGGCAAGTCCGGCCGGCTGCTCAGTGTCGACGGGTTGCTGGACGTGGCGCGGGGCGTGCCCATCGAGCCGGCGCAGACGCTGGCGACGCGTCTTTACTCCGCGGTGCTGGCACGATGTGCGCCGGGCACACGGACGCTGGGCGACGACGTGACGATCCTGGTGCTGCGCCCCAACGGGCGCGGCGAGCCTGCGCCGCTGCTCGAGCGCGTGCGAGCGGGCGCGCGGTTCATCGGCATGGCGGCGCGCAGCCTGGTCGGCGGGCCGGCGGCGCCGTGGCCGGAGTGGAGCCGCGAGAATATCGCGGGCGCGTTCGCGCGCAGGTTTTCCGGCACGTACGGGCGCGGCGCGGAACGCATCTGAGCGCAACGGCTGCGCAGCGCACCCCTGAATCAAGGGAGTTCGCCGCGTCAAGATGAAACGGTAAATTTCGCACGCGCTCGCAACCGCGCGCCTCACGACGACGAAAAGTCGGCTACCTCACCGGTCCGCGCCGCCGCGACTCCGCCGGTTGAGGGCTCGTGGACGGTGCCCGCTGCACGTCGGGCAGAGAGTCGCGGCCGAGGAATGCTCGAAGGGTTCGTGCGCGAATGAACAGGATGATGTGTGCGGCCGCTGCCGGCGCTTGGCGCGCCAGGCCCGCGGTATCGGTTCGTCCGGCGCGCGGTGGTGCGCCGTCTCAACGACCGGCTTGTCGCCACGCGCCGGGCGCGTCGCTTGTGTTGGGTCTCGTGGGGTATTCGTTCCCGCGGCGACGTTGCCCGGCGTGTTGATCGCACTCTGCCACCCGTGGCCGACGGGGAGCGCGGTGTCCCGCACTTGGTCACGTGCAGCGGGCCCGCGCTCCTCACGGCTTTTTGACGCGAGCGGAATGAACAACCCCGGCGTCGGCGCCGGGGCAAAGAGCGGAGCGGACTCCGTTTAGCGGATCACGCGGCCTTGGCGACAGGCTCGACGACCGGCCACATCCAGGAGAACACGGCGCCCGTGACAAGCCCGTACACCAGGCCGTCGACGATGCCGTTGACCATGGCCCGCTTGCCGGCCTGGAACCAGATCATGTTGGGCAGGAACGAGAAGCAGTAGGTGAGGATGCCGATGGAGCCGAGGATCTGGAGCCGGTCGGCGAAGTCGCCGTCCAGC
>DASPMT010000361.1:0-23585 GCA_035626935.1 Phycisphaerales bacterium
AGTGCCCACCCAACAGCGTCGAAGGGGTCGCGGCGTGCTCAAGATTGACACGGTCACCCGCGCGCAGCGAGCCGAGTGTCGTCAGCGCCAAGGTCTGGGGGATCGCGTCGAAGCTCAGCACGCTCTCTTCGGGCTCACCCACCACGGTCAGGCAGCATCCGTCGACCGCGATGGAGTCTCCCGGCGACGGGCGGTGAGCCCAAGCCCCTGTGTCGACGGCGATCCGTCGTACACCCCCCGGCCCCTCCCGGGTATGAACGACGGTTCCGACGGCCTGCACCAGCCCGGTGAACATACATCAAGATAGGGGGACGCCGGACGCGGGTTGCCGCGGGCCCGGTGTGGCGGGAGGCCGTTGAAAAAGACGCCCGGCGGATGTTCGTGCATGGGGGCGGCAGCCGGGAGAGGGATTCGCTATCCTCCTGCCCTCAAAGGACTTGCCCGCAGGAGCCCCCATGACGACCTCGCGCCTCGCCTTCCGCTTTTCCCTCGCCCTGTTGACCGCCGCCGCGGTGAGTGGGGGATGCTCAGAGAACAGCGCCCTGAGCCGGGTGCTCGGCCGCCACGAGGAACCGCCGCCTCCGCTGAAGGGGTCCGAGGCGATCGACCGCGACGCGTACGGCAAGCTCGGCTACGCCCTCGCCTGGTCGTCCTTTGTGCCCTTCGATCACAAGAGCAAAGCGACGGTCGACAAGGCGGCGCTCCTGGGCGACCTCCTGGTGATCAGCGACGACACGACGGCCACGAGCGCTTTGACGACCACCAGCGGCTCGTTGAAGTGGTCGCTGCAGGTGGACGACCGCGCTGGCCGCTTCAAGAGCATCTCGCGCCTCGGCGATGCGGTGATCACCACCAACGAGACCGAGGTCTTCATGATCAACGCCGAGACCGGCCAGCTCGCCGACCGGCAGCGCTTCTCGCGCCTCTCAAGCACAGCGCCGATCGTCCTGGGCGACCTGTTCACCTACGGCTCGGGCGAGATGGTGGTGGGGCACTCGCTGGGGATCAAGGAGATGGCCTGGGCTTACCGCTTCCCGGCGCCGATCAAGGTTGACCCGGTCTGGACGGGCGGCACGACCGCCTGCTTCATCTCCAGCGACGGTTCGGTGGGGATTCTCGATTGCGCGACAGGGACGATGGTGGGCGCCGGCCGCATGTTCGGCAACGCGGGCGCGGCGCCGGCGGTCGGAGACGGGGCGGTCTTTGTTGCCGGCGCCGACCAGTCGCTCTGGGCGTTCAACGTCGACAGCGGCGCGCGCCGCTGGCAGGTCCGCACCGAGGTTCCGCTGACGGTCACGCCCTCGGTCTTCGGGCAGCGGGTGATGGTCCACGTGCCGGGAACGGGCGTGGTGTGCGTGAACTCCCGGACCGGCGACCAGGAGTGGGTGAACAAGACGCTCACCGGCACCATGGTCGCCTCTCGCAAGGGGAACCCGATCTTCTGGGACCGCGCGACGGGAATCGCCCGAGTCATCGACGCGGCGCGCGGGGACGTGATCGACGAGGCGAAACTCGAGAACGTGGCCATGATCGTCAACGGCGGCCGCGTGGCCGACGGCGACCTTTACACGATCAGCGCCCGCGGCGAGGTCAGCAAGTTCATCCCCCGGTAAGCACGGAATCGCCGCTCAAGCATCGACGGGCGAACGCTCTTGAAAGGGCGCGAGCGGTCGTGACTCCGCACGCGGACGCTCTATCTTTGAGCACGCCGAGTCCCGTCTTCTCAAATCGGGTTTTTCCGGAGCCTTGAATGAGCGTCAGCAGCCACGGTGCCACGTCAGCAACGCCGGCGGGGCCCGTACGGGTCAAGCGGGCGCTGATCAGCGTGAGCGACAAGACGGGCGTCGTGGAGTTCGCCCGGGAATTGGCGGGCCGCGGCGTGGCGATCGTCTCCACCGGCGGCACGGCCAAGGCCCTGGAGGCGGCCGGCATCCGCTGCACGCCGATCGAAGAGGTCACCGGCCTGCCGGAGATGATGGACGGGCGTGTGAAGACCCTTCACCCCGCTGTGCACGGCGGCCTGCTGGCCGTGCGCGACAACCCCGAGCACGCCGAGGCCTTGCGGCGCCACCGCATCGAGCCGATCGACCTCGTGGTCATCAACCTCTATCCGTTTCAGCAGACCGTTGCCAGGCCCGGGGTCACCCGCGCCGAGGCGATCGAGAACATCGACATCGGCGGGCCCAGCATGGTGCGCAGCGCCGCCAAGAACCACGCCTACGTTGCCGTGGTCACCCGTCCGGAGGATTACGCCCGGGTGCTGACCGAAATGGACGCGCACGACGGCTGCACCCTGCCCGCGCTGCGCGAGCGGCTTGCGCTCCAGGCGTTCGAGATGACCGCTGCCTACGACGGCGCCATCGCGGCCTACCTCGGGCGCGAAGCTCACCAGGCGTCGACCGCCGAGGCGCTGCCGCAGGTTGTCACGCTCACCTACGACAAGGTGCAGCAGATGCGCTACGGCGAGAACCCGCACCAGGCGGCGGCGCTCTACCGCAGCCGCTGCGACAACGCACCGGGCATCCTCACCGCCACCCAGCACCACGGCAAGGAGATGGGGTACAACAACGTCGCCGACGCCGCCGCCGCGCTCGACCTGGCGGTGGCTCTGGCGGAAGAGGGAGGTTGGCGCCGTGTCGGGGCCGCGGTGATCAAGCACGCCAACCCGTGCGGCGCAGCGGTGGGGGGGTCGGCGCTGGAAGCGATCGACAAGGCGGTCGCGGGCGACCCGGTGGCCGCGTTCGGCGGCATCCTCGCCTGCTCGCACCCGGTCGATGAGCACGCGGCCCAGCGCCTTGCCGGAAAGGACACGTTCCTCGAGGTCATCGTGGCGCCGGCGTTCACGCCCGAGGCGCTCGAGCTGCTGAAGGCGAAGAGCGCCACCGTGCGGCTGCTCTCGGTGGGCGATATGCACGGCAAGCCGGTTTCAAAGATGGTGCTTCGGACAATCCCCGGCGGGATGCTCCTTCAGGAGCGCGACCTGCTCGCGCCGGATCCGACGAAGTGGCAGCACGCCGCCGGCCCGCACCCCAGCGGCAGCACCCTCGTGGCGGCGGCGGCGATCGAAGTTATTGTCCGCGCGATGAGCAGCAACGCCATCGCGGTCGGCGGGCTCGACGGCTCGGCCGTGCGGCTCTTTGGCGGCGGCGTCGGGCAGGTCGACCGCGTGACCGCGTGCCGGCTGGCCGTTGAAAAAGCCAACCACTTCAGCCCCTCGTTGATGAAGGAGGGGGCGGGGATCGCCGTCTCCGACGCGTTCTTCCCTTTCCCCGACGGCCCGCAGATCCTGATCGATGGCGGCGTGCGGATGATCGTCCACCCCGGCGGCTCCAAGCGCGACGGCGAGACCATCGAGCTCTGCAGGAGCCGGGGCGTCACGTGCATGATCACCGGCGTGCGCCGCTTCCGGCATTGATCCGGTGGCCCGGAGGGGCAACACTCGCCTCCATGGTCAAGACGTCGTTCCCCAAAGAGAAGATCAAGGTGGTGCTCCTGGAAGGCGTCCACCCGGCCGCGGTCGAGCGTTTGAAGGCCGAGGGGTTCGGCGTCCAGCTCCACGAGAAAGCGTGGGACGCGGCGGCCCTTGAGAAGGCGCTGGGCGCGTCGGCGGGCGCGGGCGCCGCGCACGTGCTGGGGATCCGCAGCAAGACGACGCTCACCTCGCCCGTCCTGGCCTCCGCCAAGCGCCTGATGGCGGTGGGGTGCTTCTGCATCGGGACCAACCAGGTGGCCCTGGGAGAGGCCTCGCAGCGCGGCGTAGCCGTGTTCAACTCGCCGTTCAGCAACACCCGCTCGGTCGCGGAGCTGACCATCGCCGAGATCATCGCCCTGCACCGGCGCATGGTCGACCAGTCCGCGGCCATGCACACGGGCAACTGGGACAAATCGGCCGCCGGCGCTCACGAGGTGCGCGGTCGAACACTCGGCATCGTCGGCTACGGCCACATCGGAACGCAGGTGAGCATCCTCGCTGAGGGGCTGGGGATGCGGGTGGTCTTCTTCGACATCCTCAGCAAGCTGCCCCTGGGGAACGCGCGGGCGTGCCGCACGCTCGACGAACTGCTGAAGGTGTCAGACGTCGTCACGCTGCACGTGCCCGAGACGGGCGCGACCAAGGGGATGATCGGCAAGGCCCAGATCAAGGCAATGAAGAAGGGGGCGTACCTCATCAACAACGCCCGCGGCAGCGTCGTCGACGTCCCCGCTCTCGCCGAGGCCCTCAAGAGCAAGCACCTTGGCGGCGCTGCGCTCGACGTCTTCCCGCACGAGCCTGCGGGACGCGACGAGGTCTTCAAGAGCGAGCTCCTCGGCCTGCCAAACGTCGTCCTGACGCCGCACGTCGGCGGCAGCACCGAGGAGGCCCAGGAGAGCATCGCCCACGACGTCTGCGACAAGCTCATCCGCTTCATCAACGTCGGCGCTACCAGCGGCAGCGTGAACATGCCGGTGGTCGACCTCCCCGAGCAGGGCCCGGAAGAGGGCTCCGGAGGAGAGCGCCGCTCCCACCGCATCCTCCACCTTCACAAGAACGTGCCGGGCGTCATGAGCAAGGTGAACGCGGTGATGGGCCGCCAACGGATCAACATCAGCGCCCAGTACCTGCAGACCAAAGGCGACGTCGGCTACGTGGTGTTCGATATCGACCCGGCCCCCGCAAAGGGCCCTCAGATCGTCGAGGCTCTGCGCGAGCTGCCCGAAACGATCAAGGTGCGGGCGCTCTGGTAGGAAACAACGAGCCGGAGTTCTCGACGCCTCCTACTTCGCCCCGCTCGTCACAAACGGCAGCACGATCGACACCGCGATGAGAACGATGATGATCCACTCCAGCACCTCCATGCGGCGCGATGCGCGGTCGTCGGCGATCTTGCGGTACACCCCCTCCAGCGTGCTCACTTTCCGCTGGATGCTCTGGTCCCAGTCGGGCAGGTGGAAGCGCTGTGCGGCCAGCCGGTAGACGCGGGCCAGGTACTGATCGCCCAGCAGCTTCAGAGCGTTGTTCACAGCCTCGAAGAGGAGCGCCGAGTCCATCTGCAGCGCCGCGATGCGCCGCATGTCGGCCTTGCGCGAGGCGTGCCTGCCGGCTCCGAGCAGCGCATGGTCGTACGTCCTGTCGAGCATGCCGTCGAGCCGGTCGTCGAGGAACCTTACCTCGAGCAGCTCCACGTTGGCGAACTCCAGCACTGTCAGGATGTCGTGCGCCGGGTCCTGCACGACCAGCGCGGCGTTCCAGTCGATGATCACCGCGTCGCCCGGCGCGTACGAGAGCGTCGAAGCGACCGCCTCCGCCTCTTCCTGGTCCGAAAGAGGCCCGCGCTCGGCGCGCAGCACGCGCGCCACCATCTGCCGGCACGATCGAAGGCACCCCTGAAGCCCGCCGGGCGCCTCGACCCGGCGCGCGTGATAGACGACGTAGTCCTCCACAAGCGGCGACACCTGCGGCCTCCGCACGGCGGTACCGATTAATGCAGCGATCGCTTCCGCCTCTCGGCGCGCGTGCGTCAGCAGCGCCGGGTTCTCGTACAGCTCGTCGGCCAGGGCGACAAGGCCCTCCAGCGGTCCGTCGATCGGGAGCCTGTACGAAAGCGACACGGCGCCGAAATCGTACATAACGCACTCGATCCGGTCGTCCAAGGTCCGCCCGGCCACCTTCAACCCTTGGCTTACGCGGGCCACCCGCAGCGGTGCCGGCCGGAACTCGAAGTACTCCGGGGTCCGCTGGGCCGTGCCGATGCTCTCGCGGCCTTCCAGCCCGCCGATCGGAGCCAGCAGCCGCTCAGCCTCGTCAAGGTCGATCGCCAGCCCGACGTCGAAGGCAAAGAGCAGATGGGCTTCGCCCTCCAGGATCACCAGTCCAGTGCCCGTCGAATCGGCAAGATGGAGCGGCGGCGGGCTTGGGGGTTCTCCCGGGGTCATGCCAGATCATTGCCCCCAGAAGGCTCGGGGCTATACTCGCCCCCCCGCCCCAAAAGCGGGCGACAAGGGCTTGTAGCTCAGCTGGTTAGAGCGCACGCTTGATAAGCGTGAGGTCGCTGGTTCGAGTCCAGCCAGGCCCATTGATCGACGAGAACGCCCCGGTATCGGGGCGTTTTTCATTGTGCCAAACCCCCCCGCAGCCAGGGGGCAAAGGGCGGGGCTAGGCCTTGTACGCCGCGTACACCATGAGGCTCTGGCCGTTCAGGCTCAAGCCCCGTTGAGCGCACAACCGCTCGCAGAGCTCGGCCAGACCCGGCACGTCGACAAGCTCCATGCGCCCCGTCGTGGCGTCCACCAGTGTCGCGGTGCTCCCCCGCCCGTAAGCCAGCGTGTAATGCGTCTGGTCGCTGTTGAGCACTACGGGCCGCACGATCCCGCCGTCGGCGAGCAGCTTCACTGTGCGGTAGGCGGTCGCCTTACTCACCCTTGGCAAGCCCCCCTTCAGGCGGGCCAGCAGCTCTTCGACGGTGAACGGGCCGGGCATCGCCATCACCGCGTCGAGGATCCGGGCCCGCTCGGCGGTGTACTTCAACCCCTCGTCACGCAGCCTGCGCCGAAAGACGGCGCAGAGCGGCTCGACGATCCGGATGCTGTCAAGGCTCTGATCGGAAACCCGGGTCGGCACGCCAGTATCCTAACTGCCCGGCGTTCGCCCGGGTGAGGCTGAATCCGACATGACCGACGACGACCTCCCGCCCCTTAACAACACAGCCGCCCGGCTCGGCCGCCACGGCGCGGCCATCGCCTTCCTGACGATCCCGGCCGCTGCCGCGCTTGGGCTGGCTTGCCTCGGGCTTCCGCCCGGAGACAGTCCACAGGCGGCGATCGCCACGCTCCTGTACACATGGTTCACAGCCGGTGCCGTCGCCGTGGCCTTCCTCCTGGCCGCAATCGGCTTCGGATGGCCCGTCGCCCGTCTGCTGGCCGCGAGCCAACGTGACCGGCTTTGCCTGCAGCCGGCGGCGGGCCTTGCGGCAATGCTGTTTATCGACCACCTCGTCGGCGTTGCGGGCGGCTTTTCCGGCAGCACCGGACGCATCGGGGCGATCGGCGTGTGCGTCGCTGGGATCGCGCTGCTGCTGGTGCAACTCGCCGGACTGCTGAAGACCCGCCCCCGCATGCCGAAGGAGCCGTGGACCGCGCTGCTGGCGTGCGCGTCGGTAGGGCTTCTGCTGGTTGCGGCCTGCAACCCTCCCGGCATTCTCTGGCGGAGCGAAGCCGGAGGTTTCGATGCGCTCAGCTACCACCTGCCCCTGGCGCAGGAATGGGCCGCCGGCACCTGCATCTGGCCGCTGCAGCACAACGTCTATTCCTACCTGCCCTCGTACGCCGAGGCTGGCTTCACGCTTGTGGCGGCGCTCTGCGGCGGCAGTCTGGTGCTCAACGACGGGATCGGCGCCCTCGCGTGCCAGTTCATCCACGTCGAGCAGACACTCATAGCGGCGTTCACGGTGGGGACTCTGGCTGCGGCGCTCGCGCGGCGCTGCGGGATCAGTGGGCACGGCGCGAAGCTCGGCGGCGGGCTCGCGTTCGCCGCGGTCCTGGGTGTGCCGTGGACGGTGGTGGTCGGATCGCTCGCCTACAACGAGATGGCTGCGCTGGCGCTGGCGGCGGGCGCGATGCTGGCCGCGGTGAGCGACGGCTCGCCGTGGAGGCGCGGCCTTGGGTGCGGCCTGCTGCTCGGCGCCGCGACGGCCTGCAAGCCCACGTTCTTCTTCATGGCCGGCCCGACCGCCGCGCTGCTGCTCCTCGCAACGCTGATCCCCGCCCGCCAGCTCGTCAAACCGCTGCTGGCCGGGGCGCTCGGCGGACTGATCATGCTCGCGCCGCCGCTTGCTCGCAACTGGGCGGCGTGCGGCAACCCCGTCTTTCCGCTCTCGACGGCTCTGGGCCGCGCCGACTGGACGCCCGAGCAGGCGGAACGGTTCCGCAAGGCCCATGGACGGGACGGCACGGTCGCCGAACAGACCCGGCGGCTCTTCTCCCCCAACGCCGAACCCAACGCCTTTAACGGCGAGCCGCGCGGCATCATGCACTCGCAGTGGGCGATGATGTTTCCTGTGTGCGGCGGCGCGTTGCTCCTCCTGCTGCTGCGCCGCGAGACGCACCGCACCGCGGCGGTCCTCGCCGGGGGTGTCCTGGGCGGGTTCGTGTTCTGGATCGTCGCGACGCACGGCCAGTCACGGTTCCTGATCCCGCTGCTGCCGAACCTCGCGTGCGCCCTGGGCGTGCTGGCGGCCTGGCTGGTCGGCGAAGGCGCAGCGCTGTCGCCCGCGCGCCGCTTGAGCCTGATCTTCGTCGCGGTGGTGCCGCTGATGGCCTCGGCCGCGGCGGTACGGCTGTTCCTCACTGAGAACGGCGCACGCCCCAACGCGCTGCTGACCCGCGGCGTGTCGTTCCTCACCGGCGAGTCCGAGCGCGAGCAGTTCGACTCGCTCCCGCTCAGCGAGCGGAACGACCTGGAGCGCAACGCCCCGATGGCGGTCTACACCGCGGTCACGCTCAGGGAGCCGGGCGACAAGCTCTTCATGCTCGGCGACGCCACGCCGCTCTATTACATCGTCCCAGTCGTCTACAACACGACGTGGGACCGGTCGGTGCTGGGCAGGGCGATGGCGGCGCACCCTGACGAGCCCGCCGCCTGGACCCGCGCCGTCCGTGCGACCGGCGCCACCCACATCCTGATCAACGAGGCCGAGATTGCGCGGTACCGCGGCACGTACGGCTTCGATGAGGCGATCACCGTGGACCGCTTGGAGACTTGGAAGTTCACCCTTGGTGACCCGGTGCGTGCCTGGGAGGCCGGGGGCCGCGCGCGCGTCTTCCTCTTTGAGGTTCCGGCGGAGCGACCGCTGACTCCCCCAGCGCCGAGCCCGGTGCCGAGGAACGGGGCGTGACGAACGCCCCGCCAGCCGGTCAGGGGCGGAGCGCCACGCGCTGGATGCACGCGGCCGGGTTCATCCTCGGGTTGGCGCTGCTGGGATGGTGCGTGTGGCTGGTCGCGCGTGACCACGACCGGATCGACCAGGTGAAACAGTTGGCGCAGTCTCCGCGCACGCTGCTCGCGCTGCTCGGGCTATCGGTGGCGCTGAGCGTCTGCACGGGCATGATGTTCCGAGCTGTTCCATCCGCGGTCGTCCGGCTGCCGGTGCTCGACGTGCTCGCGGTGAACGCGGTAAGCACGCTCCTGAACAACCTCCCCTTCAAGCTGAGCGTCGTCGCCCGCATCTACCTGCACCGGCGGCGGAACGGCGTGCCGGTGCCGCTGGTGTTGGCGTGGATGGCGGCCACGCTCTGCATCATGCTGATCGGCGTCCTGCCGCCGGTACTGGTGACGGTGGCCCTCAAGCGGGTCGACGCGTCGTGGTGGGCGTTGGTCGTCGGCGGCACCGTCCTGCTCGCCGCCGGCGCGGTGCTGGCAGGCCGGCTGACCCGTTCGGAGCGGTTCTGGTCGAGGGTGACGGCGAGGGGCGACCGGCACCCGGGCACGCTAGGACGCCTGACGCGCTGGGCGGGGTTCGCGCAGCTCAAAAGCGCGTCGGACATGGTCGCGTCGGCGCCGGCGGTGGCGCAAGCGGTCGCGTGGCGTTCGGCGGCGATGTGTCTTGGTGTGTGGCGCTTCATGGTCGCAGCCTCGGCCGTGGGCGCGGCGATGACCGTGGGTCAGTGCGTCGTGGCCGACAGCGTCTACTTCTCGATCCAGGCCGCGGCACCGACGGGGGCGTTGGGGGCTCGCGAAGGGGGCACTGTCGCGGCGATATCGTCGCTCGCGGGAGAGTCGCTCCCCGTCGTCGTGCTCGCCGTAACCGCCGCCGAAACCGCCGCCAACCTGCTCTGTGCCGGCGCGGCCTTGCTCTACTTGAAGCTGGCACCTAACCGCCCGCCGCCCCAGGCGCCGGCACCCGGGAACGGACCGGCGCCCCCACGGCACGCCGCGTCACGCTAGCGGCCGTCAAAAATGCACAACCGGCGAACCCGGGTGAGCCGCCCCAGAGGGGAGCACGTGCCCGCCTGTCCGCCGGATGAGTGGTTCCGTTCGTTGGCGGGCTCGATGGGCCACCCTTGATGCGGTGCCGCCCCGTCGGGCCCGAAAACGCTCGGTCCGTTCGCGGAGATGAGTGCCCCGCACGGCTACGCGTGCGTCATCATCAATCGTTCCCGCGCCCCGGGCATGGGGTGGTGCTTCTCGAGCGCATCGAGCAGGCGCTCGTCGTCGCACACCACGAAGAAGCACGAGGGCCCAAAGTGCCCGTAGGCAAACCGCAGGGCGCGGGGGAGGTTCTCTTTGCTGGTGCAGACCATCACGTCGCCGCCGGCGTCGCGCCGAAGCGGGAGGACCCGGAACTGCCACGCCTGGCGTCGCGTCACCGTCTGGACCACCTCCAGGTCGCACCGCTCCTTCAGCGGGTCGACCGGTGAGGCGTTGGAAGCGTACTGCTCGGCCCAGGCGCGGTCCACCACCCGGGAGTCCAGATCGAACAGACGCTCGGCGATCGCGCCGAACGGCCGCCCGGTGCGGCGCTGCTCGTTGAGCACCGTGTCAACCTGCTGCGTGCTCAGCACGCCCATCCCGACAAGCACATCTCCGATGCGAACGGTCATTGATGATCCCCATCAACTCGCCTCGCTCCACCGGAACGCCCTGGTAGCCGCGAGGCACACGTTGCATCGACGGTGCGGCCGGCACGCTGGAGGCGAAGGCCCGTTGCGCAGCGCACGCGCACCGGTCCGGCGACCCGTGCGGCGCGGCGAGAGTTGTCGCGGCTTAACGGCTGGGCACGTCCGGGAGCGCAGCGGCGACGCGGCGATTCCTTGCATGCCCGTGGGATGTTCCGGCGGCGGCCATTATCACCCGGAAGAGTGCCGCCCCAGCCGAGGAAGGGTGCAATAACAGGGCGCAGCCCGGACCGCCGCCAACGTCCGCTTTCCAGTATCAACGATGTGGTTGTGAGCCGTCAGGCCTTCTCAATCGTCGACGTCAGGCCCTTGCTCTGGAAGCGGTCGCGGTAAAGCTCCGCGAGTTCCAGGTGTGTTACCGTCACCAGTGCCACGCCCGTCTGGTGCGCCTCGGCCATCACCGTAAACGCCTTCCGCGCGGCCATGGGCACGACCTCGACAATCGTCTGCACCACAAACAGCATCTCGTGCACGTCGTCGTTGTGCAGCAGAACCTTGTACTGGTCCAGCGGCTTGCGCACCGGAGGCGTCTTCGGGTGCGCGGGAGCGGTTGCCGTCGCGGTGCCTGAGCCTTTGGCAGCATCAGGGGCGGCCGCGGGGGCGGCGGGCTGAACAGGAGCGGGCGGCGTCGGCGACGCGTCCTGATCGACGATGATCGTGGAGTAAGGGTTCATGAAGAGCGTCCTGTGCCCAAATCGTAGGTTCCCGGTGGGCCACACGCACGATTCTCGCCAAGTCTTCGTGCTTCCGCCGATAGCGGTTCCATGACCCTTTCCGCCCTCCCAGCGGGCCTCACGCTCGACCTTGACGAGCCCTCAATCATCATCGTCGTCGGCGCGGACCTGCGAGCCGAGACCCTCGACCGACCGATTGCCTCCGCACTGCTCCGCGGCGTCAACACGCTGCTGGCCAAGGAGTCGGCCGCCGCGGGGACCGGCCGCCCCACCGCCGCGGCCGTGATCTGCACCGACGTGTGGTACCTCAACAGCAACCACCTGCGGTTGTGCCCGACAATCTCAGTCGGGGGCCCGGAGCTCAACGCGCTGTCGGCCTACCTCATCGGGCGTCTCCCCCCGGTCTTCGCGGTAGAGAACCGCTACGCCGTCCACGCCGACCCCAGGCGCGAGCAACTCGCCGCGTGCGTGTGGGGCGTGGACGCCACCAACACCGCCCACGCGATGGATACCTTCTGCTCCAAGCATCTGCCCGCGTTCGTGCAGGCCAGCGTCCGCGTGGCGCACTGACCGGCTCACTTGCCGATGCAGAACGACGCGAAGATCCGCCCGATCACCTCGTCGGGCGGGACCGCGCCGCTCACCTCGCCAAAGGCGTCGAGCGCCGCCCGCAGGTGATGGGCCGTCAACTCGGCGGGGGCTTCTACGTCGATGCGATCGAGCGCCTCGAGCGCACGCCCGAGCGCCAGCGCGTGGCGGGCCACAACTGCGCCGGTGACAGCGCCGCGCGAAGCAGACGCGGCCTCAAGGATCAGACGCCGCAAACGATCAAGCCCGGCGCCCGTCAAAGCGCACACCGCCACCTCGGCCCCTTCCACCCATCCGGGCCGGTCTGCCTTGGTGCGCACCCGCACCGTCCGCGTCCCTTCGGAGAGCGCCAGTTCATCGAACGACCCCTGATCGCAGCAGTGCAGGCGCACCGCGGCAGTCGCGAGCGCTTCAGCGGCGGCCCGCTGACCCAGCGCATCGATCCCCTGAGCGCCGACGTCAAGTCCCGGCAGATCCATCAGGTCCACCTCGAGCGTCGGGCGGCCGGCGATCGACAGCGCCAGGGGCTCGACCAGCACATCCCGGGTCGTGCCCCCGATCGGTGACGCCACCGCGCGTGTGCGCCCCAGCAGGGCGTTGAACAGCGTGCTCTTCCCCGCGTTGGGCAGGCCGACCAGCGCGACCCTCGCCCGTCCGTTCTCGGCCTCGCGACCCGCCGCGCCGCCGAGTGTGGACCGGACGGCGCCGCGCAACCGCTCCAGGCGCTCGCTCAGCACGCGCGGCGCGATCGCCACGACGTCCTCCTGATCGGTGAAGTCGATCCCCGCCTCCACAAGCGCCAGCAGCGTTGCCGTTTCCTCCGACCAGGCGCGGTAGTACGAGCCCGCCGCGCCGCTCAGCACGGCCGCGGCCGCCGTGAGCTGCTCGACGCTCTCCGCCGCCACCATGGCGCTCACGCCTTCGGCCTTCTCAAGGCTCATCGTCCCGTTGAGATACGCCCGCGCGGAGAACTCACCGGCCTCCGCGGGCCGCACACCCGGAACGCGGCAGGCCCGGGCGATGGCGCGACGCACAAGGTGGGGGTTGCCCGGCAGGAGCAGCTCGAGCGTCTCCTCTCCCGTGTACGTCCGCGGCGCGGTCCCACGCCACGCCAGGCACGGGACCGGCAGGCCGTCGGTGAGCGCAAACCGC
The DNA here is from genome assembly GCA_035626935.1 of Phycisphaerales bacterium. Taxonomy (GTDB): domain Bacteria; phylum Planctomycetota; class Phycisphaerae; order Phycisphaerales; family UBA1924; genus JAJTGZ01. Next base: position 13,065 of record DASPMT010000361.1, read on the forward strand.
GCCGCCATCGGTGAGCGAGCCCCCGGCGGACGCGTGAGCAAGAGTCGTTCAACATCCTCGCACGCGGGCCCCGACAGCCGGACCAGCGCCCGCTCGGACCACCCGTCCCCCGTGGCGCAGGCGATGATGGTGGCGCCGCCGCGCAAGGATCACCCCCTGGGCCCGTACTTGCCGCCCTTGTTCTTCGCCTGCTGCTGCTTCAGCTGCTCGGCACGGGCCTGGGCCTCGGCGATCCGGGCCTGGAAGCGCCCCATAAAGCCTTCCTTCTTGTCCTTGCGGCTGAAGGCGTGCGGGTTCTTCTTCAGCAGTTCGTCGCGCGCCGCCTCTTCCTTCTCGAACTTCTTGCGGATGTGGCGCGACTCGACAATCCCCAGCGCGCTGTTGGTGATGAAATAGATCGCCAGGCCCGAAGGGGCGTTGTACATCATCAGCGGGAAGAGGAAGACGATCACGATCTTCATGATCTTCTGCTGCGTCTCCATCTCCGGCGAGAGCTGCGCCGTCGGGGGGGGCGTGAGGTACTTCTGCTGCACGAAGAAGACCACGCCCAGCAGGACCGGCAGGACGTTGATCGAGTCGATCATGCCCATCAGCGGCACGGTGAAGCTGAACGGGAGCGAGAAAAAGTGGTCCGGCTCCGCCAGGTCGGCCAGGAACTGCCACTTGCCGCCCGTGATGCTCTGGAACACGCCGAAGAACGCCGGCGTGTGGCGCAGGTCGAAGAGGAAGAACATCAGGCTCGACAGCGCGATCCAGATCGGGGTCTGCAGCAGCATGGGGATGCACCCGAGCGCCTGCGCGTAATTGACGTTCTCCTCGCGCATCAGGTTGGAGATCTCCTGACGCAGCCGGGCCGGGTCGTCCTTGAACTTCTCCTGCAGGGCCTTCTGCTTGGGGGCCACGCGCTGCATCGCCTTGCCGAAACGCTGCAGGCTCGTCTGGCTCCACTTGGTGATCGGGTGCAGCGCCGTGCGCACGCACACCACCAGCAGGATGATCGCCAGCGCCCAGTCGAACACGACGTGGTCGGCGAAGATCGAGAGCACAAACCGCAGCCCGTAGGCGATCGGCTGGAAGGTGCAGAACGAGCAGGGCCCGGGCCAGAAATAGATCTCAAGGTCGGTCAGGGCGATCTTGCCGTCGCGCGTGTCGGCGACGTCGAGCGCGTCGCGGTCGATCGGCCCGGCGTAGACGCCCATGTCCGCCCGCGCCGTCCCTCTGGCCGGCACCGTCAGGGCGGGCGAGTGCCCGCGGAGCGCCATGGCCGCTTCGGTCTCCACCTTGCCGCTGCTGTCGGGCTCGCGCGTAAGCACCACCCGGTCGACGCGCTCCCACACGGTGAGCCGCTTGTCCGGCAGCGGGACAGGGTTCGGCGGCTGGACCGCCGGCGTCGCCCGGTCGGGTAGCGCGTGCACCGTAACGGCAAAGAAACGGTTGGTCACCCCGATCCACGAGAGCGACTGCTGCTCCTGCAGCGCCGCCTCCGTCGGCCACACCGGCACGTCCGGCCATACCCACTGGCCGTTGAGCAGCGCAGCGTGCGCGAGCACGTCGTCCCGCGTCAGCAGCGGCGAGCGCCCGGCGACCTCGTCGCCGGTGATGATCCCCATCCGCACACGGCGCGGGTCGCCCCCGTATCGGATGATCCCGATCGGCAGCTCAACGGGCCCGAGCTGGGTGAACCGCACGCTCATCGGGCGGTCGGTGAGGTTCTCGAAGGTCTGGTCGAGCGTGAGCTCGTACAGGTTCTCAACCAGCTTGTAGCTCCGCGTGACGCGGGCGACGGGCGTGCCCGCCGCATCGGCGATCTCGGCGGCGAAGACGCCCGGCGAGACCTGCTTCCAGTCGTGCCCGACGACGGCGCCCGTCGCGTCGCGGTAGGTGCCCGCCAGCCTCACCTGCCGCCCGTCGATCGTCACGTCCACCAGCGCAAACGGCACAAGGCTCCGGCCCGCGTGGATCTGCGTCCGCTGAAGGACCTCGTTCTCGCTCGTCGGTTCGGTCGACTGGCGGTGCTGCGAGAGCTTCAACTCGAGGATGCCGGCCCCCTCGGGCTGGAACGCCACCCGCATCAGCGGGCCGACCTTCTCGCCCGTGTCGAGCGAGCCGATCACGTCCCAGCTCTGCACCGGCTGCATCACCGCGTGCAGCGGCCCCGTCGCGCCGCCCGCAGGCTCGGCGCTCAGCGCCGGCGCCGCGCCGGCGGCGCTCTGCGTGCCCGCTGCGCCGGGAGCCGCCGCGGGCGGCTGAGGCGGCTTCTTGCCAAACAGCAGGAACCCAAGCGCCACCACCAGCAAGGCCATGATCACCGGCACCACGATCCGAGCCACCGATTTGGAACCGTCAGCCATTGAAGTCGTCCGTCCTTTTTTTTGAAGCGCCAACCGCCCGCCCGCCCTCCAGGTCGTGATCACGCCGACGCAGACCGTCCGTCAACGCCCCTCGTAGAGCCGGTCCGCCAGCCACTCCGGCAGCTGCGGCACCGCCCGGATCTTTCGGGCGACCTCCTCGACGTCGTACGGCACGCGCACGAACGTCACCCCCCGATCGTCCAGGACTACGTACGACGAGCGCGGGTCCATATCGCGGGGCTGCCCGACGCTGCCGACGTTGATGATCGCCTTTTCCGATTCGGTGAACTTGTAGGTGCTGTCGGTCAGCTCGCCGGGCGGGTAGAAGTCCGGCTCGTCGGTGAACACGCCGGGCACATGGGTGTGACCCACCACGCAGACCCGCGGCACGCGCTCGAAGATGGTCGAGAGCTTGTCGGGCGCGTTGCTCACGTCGTCGGGAAAGATGTACTCGTTGATCGGGCGACGCGGGGAGCCGTGCACCGCCAGCAGGCTTGTCCGGCCGTCAGGGCACGTCTCGACCACCCGCACCCGCAGCCGTCCCAGGAACTCGTACCGTTCGCGCCGCAGGCCGTCGTCCGCCTCGGCGTCCAGCCGGTCGCGGGTCCAGAACGCGGCCGACTCGGCCCCGGCGTTGAAATTGGTCGGCTCATACAGCACGCCGAAGTCGTGGTTGCCCATCAGGGCCCACTCGCACCGGCTGCGGACAAGGTCGACGCACTCCACTGGGTTAGGGCCGTACCCGATGATGTCCCCCAGGCAGATGATCCGCTTGATCCCGCGCGAATCGATGTCCGCCAGCACCGCCTGGAGCGCTTCGAGGTTGCCGTGCACATCGCTGATGATCGCGGTCGTCAAGGAGGCTCCATCATCGCCGACGGGGGTCGCGGCGCCGTCGCGGCGTCGCAGGGTCGGAAGGGCCGGGATCGTACCTCACTCCACCTCTCCCTTCCCGAAGCGCCGTTCCTGCGCGTCGGAGGGTCGGGCTGCCAAGACGGCAGGTCGCGCCACCTAGGGCAAGGCCCGCCTAGCACCGATCGGCTGGGTGATACCTCTTTCACACCCTCTGGACATTGGCACGAGCGTTGCCGATACAGTGGCACGCCGCGACCGCCCGGCCCTCGCCGGAATGTGTCAACGCCTCCTCCCAAAAAGGACCATCCGTGAGCATCTCCTACCAGCGCACACGTGAAATGACCATCGACGAGCTCCTCCTGGAGAACCGCGTCGTCTTCCTCATCGGTGAGATCACGCCGGGCTCGGCCGCCCGCGTCACCATGCAGATGCTCTACCTCGAGAAGCAGAAGCCCGGACAGGACATCCACTTCTACATCAACTCCCCCGGCGGTGTCGTCGACGACACGCTGGCCATCCTCGACACGATGGATTTCCTGAGCTCCCCGGTCAACACCTACTGCATCGGACGGGCCTACAGCGGCGGCGCGGTTCTGCTCGCCGCCGGCGCCCGCGGCAAGCGGTTCATCCTCCCCCACGCCAAGGTGATGATCCACCAGCCCTCCGGCGGCGTCGGCGGTCAGGCCGAGGACATCCGCATCCAGGCCGAGCAGATCATCAAGATGAAGAAGCAGCTGATCGAGATCCTCGCCAAGCGCACCGGCCAGACGCCCGAAGTCATCCGCGACGCCTCCGAGCGCGACCGTTACTTTTCCGCCGAAGAGGCGAAGGAATTCGGGCTTGTTGACGAGGTCGTTACCAAGTCGACCCCCAAGTAACTCACCCTGCGCCGGCCCACCCCCCGACCTCCATACTGGAACAACCCATGTCTTACCTGGTCCCCATCGTCATCGAGAAAACCGGCCGCGGCGAGCGCTCGTACGACATCTACTCGCGCCTGCTGAAGGACCGCATCATCATGGTTGGCGGCCCCGTCACCGACGAGATGGCCTCCCTGGTGACGGCCCAGCTCCTGTTCCTCAGCCACGAAGACGCCAAGGCCGACATCCACGTGTACATCAACAGCCCCGGCGGCAGCGTGACCTCCGGCCTGGCGATGATCGACACCATGAAGTTCGTCCAGTGCGACGTGGCCACCTACGTCATCGGCCAGGCCGCCAGCATGGGCAGCCTGCTGGCCTGCTCGGGCACCAAGGGCAAGCGCTACGCCCTCCCCAACGCGCGCAACCTCATGCACCAGCCGCTCATCGGCGGCGTCATGGAAGGCCAGGCCACCGACCTTGAAATCGAGGCCCGCGAGATGCTCCGCCTCCGCGAGCGCCTCTACAAGATCTACTCCGACGCCAGCGGCCAGACCCCCGAGAAGATCAAGCTCGACTGCGACCGCAACAAGTGGCTCGACGAGAAGGAGATGCTCGACTACGGCCTGATCGACAAGGTCCTCACCCGCATGCCCACGCCCGTCGCCCCGCGCCCGCGCGACGAGGAGTAAGCAGGGGCATCCCTGAAACCGACCCCTCAGGAGCCCGGCAACGCCGGGCTTTTTTTATGCAGGAGCGACGAGCGATTATCGGGCGCCGGGTTGTGAAGCTTGTTTGAACGCGGCTCGCGCGACGCCTGCGATCTGCAGGCTCCACCGTCGAGCGTCGGTCCATCCGTCCACACCCGCCGGCGATCGGCCGGACCGAAGGGACGCGTTGCGCTCATGATCCAGCCCGCAAAGGTCATCCTCGCCGAACCACCGTCGTTCGGCCACGCTGTTCACCCCGAGCGCACCGTGCGCCGGGGCCATCGCCGCGGGTTGCGATGACCACCTTACCAAGCCGATCGCCCGCGACACGCTCGTTTCCGCTTGCTTGAAGCGGCCGAACAACCCTCTGCTGCGCCGCGCCGCCCGATCAGGCCGCGCGGCTGCTCATCATGAGCCGCACGCGCCTCGCCAGCCGCACCAGCGCTCCGCGCACCTCCGCCGACTCGACCAGCTCGACGGCGTGCCGCACCGACACCCAGCGCCGGCTGCGCTCGTGGTCCTCGGGCCAACGCGTCGCGCACCGCTCGACCAGCAGGGGGAAGATGTCCGCGACGACGGACGCCCCGTGACGGGTCGTGTGCCACACACCCAGCCGCTCGCCGACGATGCACCCTTCCACCCCGGCCTCCTCCCACGCTTCGGTCAGGGCGGCCCCTTCGGGCGTCTGGCCGCGGTCAACACCGCCCTTGGGGACGATCCAGTCCCCGGCCCGGTTGGTCACCAGCAGCACCTCCACGATCCCGTGCTCGTCGAGCCGGAACGGCACCGCCGCGGCGACAGCATGATCGGAGACCTCCGTCCGTGAAGGCATGGCCAGGTGTATCGGTTCGGGGTAATCCCGGGTCGAGTTTTGCCTTGAGGATTTCCTCACCGCTCAAGCAGGCATCGGAAATCTCGTGCACAGCGCCGCCACTTCGGCTCGCACACGCTCGGTTTCGCTGGCGTCTCCCTTGGCCGTCAGGACGCGGTCGATGAAGCCGGCGACAGCTTCCATCTCGCCTGATCCGAAGCCGCGCGTAGTGGTGGCCGGGGAGCCGAGCCGGACGCCGCTGGTGAACTTCGGCGGGCGCGGGTCGTTGGGGATGCCGTTCTTGTTGCAGATCAGCCCGGCGGCCTCGAGCCACTTCTCGGCGTCGGCGCCGGTCAGGTCGGCGTTCTTGGGACGCAGGTCGACGAGCATCAAATGGTTGTCGGTGCCGCCGGTGGTGATGCGGTACCCCCGCTTGGTAAGGGCCGTGGCCAGCGCCTGGGCGTTGGCCACGACCTTGCGGCAGTACCCCACGAAGTCGGGGCGGAGAGCTTCGCCGAAGGCAACCGCCTTGGAGGCGATCACGTGCATGAGAGGCCCCCCCTGCACGCCGGGGAAGACGGCCTTGTCCACCTTCTTGGCGAGCTCCTCGTCGTTGGTCATGATGAGCCCGCCGCGCGGGCCGCGGAGGGTCTTGTGCGTCGTGGTGGTGACGACGTGGGCGTGAGGGAAGGGGCTTGGGTGCGCGCACCCGCCGTGGGTGCAGAGCCCGGCGATGTGGGCGATGTCGGCCATCAGCAGCGCCCCGCACTCGTCGGCGATGGCGCGGAACTTCGCGAAGTCGATCGTTCGCGGGTAGGCGGAGTAGCCGCACAGCAGCAGCTTGGGCCGATGCTCGAGGCAGACCTTCCGCACCGCGTCGTAGTCGATGCGCTCGAAGTCGGGGTGGGTCGCCTCGTAGTGCAGCGGGTAGAAGACCGGCTTGTGGTAGACGCCGCTGAAGTTGATGGACATCCCGTGCGAGAGGTGCCCGCCGTCCTTGAGCACCAGCGAACAGAACGTGTCGCCCGGCTTGAGCAGAGCCATGAACGCCGCGGTGTTGGCCTGTGCGCCCGAGTGGGGCTGCACGTTGGCGAAGTTGCAGCCGAAGAGCCGCTTGGCCCGCTCGCGCGCGATGCTCTCGATCTCGTCGTGGTGCACGCACCCGCCGTAGTAGCGTGCGCCGGGGTACCCCTCGGCGTACTTGTTGGTCAGCCACGACCCCATCGTGTGCATCACCGCCGGCGAGACGTGGTTCTCGCTTGCGATCAGCTCGATCGTCGTCTCCTGGCGCTTCCGCTCGGCCGCCATCGGCGCCGCGATGAGCGGGTCGTGCTTCTGGAGGAGTGAAAGAAGGTCGTCGCTCAGCTGGTCGTGGGCCATGGTGGGCCATCGTACACGCCGCGACCCGGATTGAGCCTACGCCTCCAGATCTGGCACGTACCGCTCGGGATAAAGGTCCAGCTCGTCCTCGCCGCCGTCGATGCACGACATGGGCGTCGGCCGGATCACGCCTCCGAACGCCTCGGTCACGTCCGCGATGATGCGGGCTCCCCACGCCTTGAGGTCGGCCGCCCACGGTTCGTTCATCACGCTGGCGCCGTCGTGCGTCCACCAGCAGACCGCACCGGCCATGGGGCCTCGCAGCACGGTGTACCACATGTCGGGGCTGAAGTTCAGGGCGCTGAAGCAGAGGATGTCGTCCGGGCCGTAGGGAAGCCCATCGAACGCCTCATCGAGCCCGTCGAACTGCCAGTCGGCGAACTCGGCCTTCTGCTGCTCCCAGGCCGTGGGCGGCAGCAGGATGATCGACCCGTGCGACCACTGGTTGCTGACCGACCCCTCCTCGGCTTCTCCCGGCTCGATCAGCGCGGGCGCGAAGAGGCCGATGCCGTCGGCCGCGCCCAGCGCCACCCGGAGCTGGTCGACCGTAGGCGAAGGCGGCAGCGACGCCAGCAGCTCCGCCGATTCGGTCGACGGTGGCCCGAGCCTGCGGTGCACAAGCGGCACACGCAGTCCAGTCCGACCGGTCAGCATGTCGAGGCAGAGCAGCCCCGGTCGCGGGTCAGCCAGAAACGGCAGCACGTCGGTCGGTTTCATCAGCGGTGAGTCTACCGCAAGGCCGTCACGCAACCAGCGGCATCCGCCCCGCAACGCCGCAGCCGCGTTCGACCATCGCCGCCGCGCGCAGGAGGGTGTTCTCGCTCAGCGCCGGCCCGATGAGCTGCACGCCGATCGGCAATTCGACGCCGGGTTCCTGGGCGAACCCCGCGGGAACAGCGATCGCCGGCAGGCCAGCCAGGTTCACGCCCACCGTGAACGCGTCTTCCAGGTACATCGCCAGCGGGTCCCCGCCCCCCCCGTTCTTGCCGCCGATCGCGAACGCCGGTCCGGGCGACGCGGGCATCACCACCGCGTGGCACCCCCGGGCGAACGCAGCGTCAAAGTCCTGCTTGATCAGCCGGCGGACCTTCAGCGCCCGCGCGTAGTACGCGTCGTAGTACCCGCTGCTGAGCGCGTGCGTGCCGAGCATGATCCGCTTGCGCACCTCGTGCCCGAAGCCCTCGCCGCGCGAACGCCGGTAGAGCGCGTCGAGACTCTCGCCGCCCTGCAGCGCCGCCCGCCGGCCGAACCGCACGCCGTCGAACCGCGCCAGGTTGCTCGAAGCCTCGGCGGTGGCGATCAGGTAGTACGCCGCGATCCCCAGCTCCGCGTGAGGCAGCGTGATGTCCGCCACCTTCGCCCCCGCACGCTGCAGCGCATCGAGCGTCCCCTCGACCGCCGCCACGACGCCCGCGTGGTTCCCGCCGCTCCGCGCTTCGGCCGGTACGCCCACGACCAACCCCTCCAGCGGCCGCTCGACCTCGCGGTCGATCTCCGCGGGATCGGCATGGGCGCTGGTGCTGTCGCGCCGGTCATGCCCGGCGACCACCCGCGCGACCAAGGCGCAGTCGGCAACGCGCAGGCACAGCGGCCCGATCTGGTCCAGGCTCGACGCGTACGCCACAAGCCCCCAGCGGCTCACGCGCCCGTACGTCGGCTTCAGCCCTACCACGCCGCAGTGGCTCGCCGGTTGCCGGATCGACCCGCCCGTGTCCGATCCCAGCGCCACCGGCACGCACCCCGCCGCCACCGCGGCCGCCGAGCCGCCCGACGAGCCCCCCGGCACGCGCGACAGGTCCCACGGGTTCCGCGTCGGGCCGAAGACGCTGGTCTCGGTCGAAGACCCCATCGCGAACTCGTCAAGATTGGTCTTGCCGACGATCACCGCGCCCGCCGCGTGCAGCTTCTCCACCGCCGCGGCGTCGAACGGGGACCGGTACTCTCTGAGGATCGCGCTGCCGCAGGTGGTGCGACCCTCCACGGTGCAGATGTTGTCCTTGACGGCGACGGGCACGCCCGCCAGCGGACCCGGATCGCGTCCCGCGCGTGCCTGGGCATCGACTGCATCGGCCCGGGCGAGAGCGGCCGCTCCGTTCACCTGGACGAACGCGTTCACTCGGCCGTTGACGGCTTCAATGCGCGCAAGGGAACGCTCCACCAGCGTCCGCGCGCTTGTGCGTCCGCTCCGAACACCTTCGGCGAGCTCGTGCGCGGGTGCCCACATCCTTTATGCGCCCCCTCCGTCGCCCAGCACCTTGGGCACCTTGATGAACGGGCCGTCGCTGGCGGGCGCCATCGCGGGCAGCGCCTCGGGCGTGAGCGCGTAGCCGGGGAACGGCGCATCGTCGTCCATCGGGCCGGTCATCTCCAGCGGCGTCACCAGGGGCTCGACACCGTCGAGGTTCACCGACTGCAGCCGCTTGGCGTACGACAGGATCGCTCCCAGTTCGCCGCGCAGCCTCTCCACCTCGCCAGCGTCGAGCTCGAGCTTGGCGAGCCCCGCCACCTTGCGCACCTGCTCGGCGGTCATCGCGACGTCGGGTTGAGGGTCGCCGGCCATTGGCCAGAGGATACGCCCCCGCGCGCCGCCGCCGGCCCTACGGCTTCGCATCCCCGTGCTGACGCAGCACCCCTGCCAGCGTCCGCTTCGCGACGATCATGATCACCGCCAGCACCGCGATGCTCACGCCGATCCCCGCCCACCACACCCACGCCGGCTGGGCCTTGTCGAAGTCCTTGGAGTCGGTCAGCTCTTTCACGCCGGCGCCGATCACCACCGCGACCACCGTGCGCGGCGCCATCCCCACCAGCGTCCCCACGACAAACGGCACCAGCTTCACGCCCGCGGCCGCTAGCACCAGGTTCGTCAGCGCGAAGGGAGACGTCGGCGGCAGGCGCAGCAGCGTCACGATCCCCGCCTGGCGAACGTACCCGCCGCCCGCCAGCACGCGGCGCACCGCCGCCGCCCGTGCATCACGGTCCACGACGCGCCGCACCCGCTCCGGGCTGGCCATCATCGCGATCACGTACCCCAGCACCGCCGCCCCGGCGAACCCGCTCAGCGCCAGCGGGACCCCCATCGCGGCGCCGAACGCGAACCCGCCCAGGGCGCTCTGCGCATATGTGGGCAGCAGCGCCACTCCTCCCAGGACGATAAAGCCGGCCAGATAGATCCAGACGCCCTCGGGGTGAGCACGCAGCCACTCTGCGATTGGCTTGATGTAGGCGTACAACGCAACCGAGCCCACCAGCGGCAGTACCGACGCCAGCACGCCGAGCACCGACGCAAACCCCATCTCTCCCGCGACGCGGAACGACCGGGCAAGGAACGGCTTGAGCGACGCCCACTCGGCCACCGCCCACGCCACCGATGCCGCCACCGCGGCGACGATGAACCACCAGAGCGGCTTGTCGTGCAGGTGCAGCTTCTCCAGCACGCTCGGCTTGACCGAGCGCAGCGCGAGCAGCCCCATCGCGATCAGCCACGCCATCGACGCCGCGTTGGAAGCCGCGCTCGCCCTGGGCGTCGAAGGAGTGGGGGGCTCGGGTGTTGC
>DASPMT010000362.1:0-5936 GCA_035626935.1 Phycisphaerales bacterium
CTCCCCCACCTTCTCCATCGCCGAGCGTGACAAGCTCATGGCCGACGTCGAGAACTACTGCAACGAGCTCCGCCCCATCGAGGAGCTCTGCTACGTCGAGCGCAAGCCCAACCCCGCCATCAGCGAGCTCGCCAAGAAGCACAACATCCTCGGCATCCCCGTCCCCAAGCAATACGGCGGCCGCGGCGCCGACTCGCTCACCTACGCCCGCTGCCTCGCACGCATCAACCGCGAGGGCACCGGCCCCCGCACCTTCTTCTCGGGTCAGACCTCCATCGGCCAGTACCCGATCATGAAGTACGGTACCGAAGCCCAGAAGCAGAAGTACCTCACCGCCTCCACCCGCGGCGACTGCACCCTCGCCTTCGGCCTCACCGAGCCCGACGCCGGCAGCAACCCGCTCGAAGGCACCACGGTCTGGAAGCGCCAGGGCGACAAGATCATCCTCAACGGCGTCAAGTACCTCATCTCCAACGGCTCGATCGCCGACGCCGTCATCGTCTTCGCCTTCGACAAGGAGATCGGCGTCGAGGGCCGCCGCATGTCCGCCTTTATCTGCCCCACCCAAGGCGCGGGGGGGAGCTTCGAGAAGGAGGCCCTCCACTCCAAGCCCGGCATGTACACCTGCGACACCGCGATGTTCCAGATGAACGACCACGCCATCCCCGCCGAGAACATGCTCGGCGAGGAAGGCAACGGCTTCCGCATCGCGATGCACACGCTCGTCTCCGGCCGCCTCTCCGTCGCCAGCGGCTGCCTCGGCGTCATCGAAGACTGCCTCCACGAGGTCCTCGAGTACGCCAGGCAGCGCCACCAGCACGGCAAGCCGATCGGCAAGCACCAGCTCGTCCAGGACCACATCGCCCAGATCGAGATCATGCGAGCCACCGCCGACGCCATGATCGAACGCGGCGCTCTGGCTAAGGAGCGCTACGAGCAATCTGGCCAGGGCAACTCCAAGGAAGCCCTCGCCGAAGCCGACTACGCCATCGCCCAGGCCAAATTCTGGGCCAGCAACGCCGCCTGGAAGGCCGCCGACCACGCCGTCCAGGTCTTCGGCGGCCGCGGCTGGAGCGAGCTCTACCGCCCCTTCCGCCACCTCCAGGACTGCCGCGTCTGCCGCATCTACGAAGGCACCGACGAGATCATGAAGATGAAGATCGCCAGCAAGCTCCTCGGCGGCAAAGACTGGGAAGCATTTAAATAACACTGTCGCCCTGCTGGCCGACTGTCGCCGCGCCTGCGCGATGCCGCCAACGGCCACACTCGGCGCCGTCGGCTTCAGCTCGCCAACTTCACCTACTGACCCCGCCACCCTCCGGCTCCTCAACCGACTCGACCCCCGGCTCCGCCCGCAACCCCGGCGGCGGCGCCACGGCCGCGGCAACGATCTTCCGCACACCGAGACTGCCCAACGTGCAGATGTACAGCTCGCCATCCGCATCCTCGCCGAAGCTCACGACGCCCCCCAGCCCCTGCAACCCCCCGGTCCGCAGACGCGCAAGCTGCTGCGTCAGCTCACGCGGCGCAACCCACGGCTGCGCAGCGCTCGACGCCCACGCCCGCTGCGACACGTAGTCCGCGAACAGGTAGTTGCCCCGCAAGGACGGGATCGCGTTCCCCCGGTACACAAACCCGCCGGTGATGCTCCGTCCGTTGACGTTCGCAAGCCGCCCGTCGAAGTTCGTCATCCCAAGATGCTGGTACACCAGCGCGGGCTTGCGGTAAACCGTCCGCGGCGCAAGCGTGTAGGTCGTGTTCTGCACGAACCCCTCAAACCGCGGCCACCCCAGGTTCGGCACGCCCGTGGCCGGGCTGCTCTGGCTCGGCAGCCCCAGCACCGACACCTCCTCCTGCAGCCCTCCGCCCACATCCCCGATCCACATCCGCCCCGTCTCGCGGTCAAACGACCACCGCCACGGATTCCGCACACCCACCACCGCGATCTCCGGCCGCGGCGCGTTGGTGGCCGTGCTGATCGGGTACGGGTTGCCCGCCGGGATACCGTAGTTGCGCAGCGGATCGAGCGGGAAGTCGTCGCGCGACGGGTCGATGCGCAGCATCTTCCCCGCCAGCTGCGTGAGGCTCTGCGGCAGCCCGCCGGAATCCCCCAGCCCGATGTACAGCATCCCGTCCGCCCCGAAGTGCATCGACCCCACCGCGTGGTCGCCGCTGGTGCCGGGAAGCTGAATCACCGACGTCGCGCTCGCCGGGTCGGCGACGTCCGGGTTCGTCGCGCTCCGGCGATACCGCACCACCTGGCTGCCATTGACCCCGCTCGCCAGGTCGGCGCGGGCAATGTAGAAGTACCCGCTCTGCGCATAGTCCGGCGCAAACGCCATGCTGCGCCACATGCCGCCGAAGACCGGGGTCAGGAACGGTGTCGGCAGCGTCGTGTACACCTTCGACCCGCCCGGACCTTGCGTGATCGACACCGTGCGCAGCGTCCCGCCCTGCGACATCACAATCAGCCGCGTCGCGTCCCCCGGCGGCGAGCCGCACCAGATCGTCGGCGCGCTGTACACCACCTCGGTGCGCAGCTCCGCAATCGGCTGCCACGGCATCCCCTCCACCGGTTGCTGCTGCTGCGCCCACCCCGCCGCGCACGCCACCGCCCAGCAGACCGCCGCCAACCCTTGCCTCGTTACGTTCATGTGCTTACCCCTGTTGAGTACCGGCGATACGGACCGCGCACGCAACCGGTTGCCGCCCGCGTCAATCAACACACGTTCACTCGCACACCACGCGCGTTCAAACCCCGTGCAACGCGCGCCGCCGCCCCCCCTGATCCCGGTATGTCACCGGCAGCGTCAACCGCCCGACACCCGCCCCTCCGGCGCCGCGGCCTCCCTCGTCGTGAGCAAGACCCCCAAGGCCCCGCCAAGGGCCTTCTCAATCCCTCGTGACTCGTCACTCATCGCTCATACCTTCAGATCCCCCCCGCCCCTCCCTCCGCTCCCGGGTAAGTGGCCCCGCCCGCCATTCCGTTGTACCTTCTGCCGATGAACGACCTCGAACGCCGTGCGTTACTCGGGGCCGCGGGTGTCGGTGCTTTGGCAGCGCTGGCGGCCCGCAGCAAGGGTGGCCCCCTCAACCCGCCCGCCGGCCCCGTCGCCCCGACCGGCCGCACACTCGACGAGGTCTACAACCGCATCCCCGACTTCGCCGCCACCCAGCTCGACGGCCGCACCCCAATCGGTCAAGACGGCGGCCAGGGGGGGGTCACCATCACCGCCCCCGGCTCCTACCTCCTGGTGCGCGACATCACCTCCACCGGCACGACGCTCCACATCAGCGCCAACGACGTCTCGATCGACCTCAACGGGTTCACCGTCACCTCGACCAGCACCCAGCCGGCCGCCGTCATCTTCCTCAACGGCAACCGCAGCCGCGTGCGGGTCCGCAACGGCGCCGTCGCCGGCATCGGCACCGGCATCTTGACGGGCAGCCTCTCCAACGGCCTGGTGATCGAGAACGTCTCGTTCTCCGGCCTGCGAATCGGCATCGGCTCGACGAACGTCGCGCGCGGCGCCCTCATCCGCAACTGCTCCTTCGTCGACATGGGCTCCGGCACCACCGCCGCCGACACCGCGGCCACGATCGCCGGCATCGACATCACCGCAATCGCCAGCCGCATCGAGGAGTGCACCGTGAGCCGCCTCTTCTACAACGGGACGGGCACCCCCGCGTTCCACGGCATCCGCGCCACCGGCGCAGGCAACCTCGTCTCCCGCTGCCTCGTCACCGACGATGGCGCCATCACCGGCACCGGCATCCTCATGTCCAGCTCGGGCACCTACCGCGACAACACCGTGATCAACTTCTCCACCCCCTACAGCGGCGGCGTCGCGGGGACGGGGAACCTGTAGACTTCACCCGGGCCGCGGTCCCCCTGTCTCCTTTCACTTTCACTTTGTCCGACCTGCCCATCCCCCCGCTCAAGGCGCGCCGACCGTCGGCAGAGTGAGGCGGACCCGTGCCACTGTGGGGGGCAGCCGCTCTGGGATGATCGGTGTTGCCTTCTGGCCTTTCCAACCCCGATCCCGACCGCACCGACCGTCGCAAAGCCACCGGTCGGTGGGACCCGGCAGATGCGGGGGCGTGGGTCGGAGGCCGAGCGTTGCTCGGCGCGGGGACTTCCGGCTCCGGACACCTACGGTGCCTCCGCACGGCCCGCCGCAGCCCCGGCTCAAAGGCGTCAAGGCACACCAACCGCCGCAGAGCCGCCGGTGCGGTAGCACGGGAAGCAGCTGCCACCCCGCCCCCCCGTTCGATGACATGGCCGAAACTACGCCCGCGGTATTTGTGTCACATGATATCATCCTCATGTGATGCCTTCTTCTCCAACACCAGATCCCAACAACACGCCACCGGCTGCTTCGGATGGGGCTGACTCGCCCCCGATCGTGCATGTGCTTTCCGATGACCCGGCCGACAAAGATGACTATGGAGGTCATCGGCGCGTTGCGGATGCTCTCGTCGGAATGATCCGCGAGGAGCCCATCGGCCGCTCCGTCGCTATCGAAGGGGGCTACGGAAGCGGCAAATCCACCGTCATCAGGATGACACGTGCCAGCCTTGACTCGCCGAACTACCACGTGTTTGAGTTCGACGCATGGCACCACGAAGGCGATCCTTTGCGATTGACATTTCTTCAATCACTAAGGGAGTCTCTTGCGAGGAAAGGATGGCTGGCGTCCCAAGAGGACTTCGAACTCAAAAGACGATTCGCCGCGATGGAAAAGACCGAGACGGTAGTGGTGACCCGGTCAGCTCCGGTGATTGCCATGCCGCAGGCCATCGGCTACATCGCAGTCGCCTTTGGGCTGGCGCTGTGGGGCTTCCGCGAGTCTTTTCAACACCTCCTCGAGATGTCAGGGCTAACCACGCCGATGTCCCAGTTTTGGCTGCTGGCCGCGATTACGACGTCGTTGTTCGGATCAGTCTTATGTTTTGTTCTCCACGGCCGCACTCTTCACATGCCCCAAGCGACGCTATCCGACGGTGCCAGCTCGCAGGCACCCGGCAGGTGGCGATCACGCATTACGGTGAAGAGCTTCGCGACAGCCCTACTCCTCAAGCAAGCTGAGAGCGAAACAAAGACAACGCAGCACGGAACAGGGGAGACGACAAGCCGGGCATTTGAGCGGCACTTTCGTGACATTGTCAGCAAGGCAATCACACAAGAACGAAGGCTTGTCATCGTCATCGACAATCTCGACCGGCTCACGCCCGAGGAGGCCCTGAGCGTATGGAACACGATGCGCGTGTTTACTGCATCCGGCAATAGCGGAACCTCATCGCTTTCGCACGTCTGGCTCATCGCTCCGTTTGACAGGGCGAGTCTTGCGCGTATGTGGGACGATCGAGGCGGCAGTGCGTCACCTCCAGCCCATAAATCTGAGCAGAGTGACAGCGGCGCCGAGGTTTTGCCGGATTCAAGGAGCGTGGCCTTGCTTGACAAGGTGTTCCACACTCGACTCGATGTGCCCGTCGTCGTTTTGAGCACTTGGCGCGCAGCCTTTGAAGATCTTCTCAAGGCCGCCCTCCCCGACAGCGAAGAACTCGCACGCCATACCGCCGGCGTGGTCGCCGATGCGCACATGATCAGGCGGAACCGCCCGCCAACACCCCGCGAGCTCAAGATCATCGCCAACGACATCGGCTCACTTGTGCGGATGCACGGCCGCAGGTTTCCTTTGGCTTCGCTGGCGGCATACGTGCTGATGCGTCGTGAGGGGATGACCGTTGAGAGTATTCGACTCGCTCTGCTGTCTCCGGAGTCGCTCCACTGGCTACCGTCGCTCGCCTCGCAAGCGGCGGGAATCCGCCAGGACTTGGCTTGCCTAGTTTTCGGCGTACACGATGAGCACGCTGCTAGGGGTCTGCTGCTCGAGCAGCCATTCGTGTCCGCGGTCATGAACGGCGATCGTGAC
>DASPMT010000363.1:0-8396 GCA_035626935.1 Phycisphaerales bacterium
GCTGCCGGGCTGGGTGATGCGGAAGAGGCTGTCGGCGTCGCCGGGCGTATTGGCGGCGTTGATGGCGGTGCGCGGCTCGACTTCGGCGATCGGCTTGGCGGTGGGCGCGACGGGGCCGACGGGCGGATTGAGGGGTCCCGCTCCGAATCCGACCGCGGCACCGGCGGTGCAGATCAGCGATGCGACGACAATGGCGGATGCAGGAGAGCGACGGCTGGTGATTGGGTGCATGCGGACAGTCTACTTGGAATTGAGCGTCCGGCACACGGAAAAAGGGTCGGTGTCCAACAGGTCACGACACGGGTAGGCCGGCCTTCAGTGGAGCCCTCAACGGCGATGCACGCCCGCCATGGACTGGTTGACATCGTCGGGGCGGACGGTGGAAAGGCAGACGCGGGCGCTACGCCTCGCCGTCGCTGTCTATGCGTCGGTCCACTGGACCGGTGGACGCTGGGAGCACAGGGGCGCACTGAAGGAACTTGGTTGGATAGCTCAAGCTTCAACGGGCCGTGCTTCGCGCAGGAGGCCGACGGCGCGGAGAGCGGCGGCTGCAGCGGCGGCCCCACCGTGTTCGACCTCCGTGAAGTCGCCTTGGAGGGCCTTGAGGGCGAAGCGCTCCTGGGCGATCTCGTCGGCCGTGCGAACGCCCCAGGCGCGGAGAGCGGGGAGCGGAGGACACCAGCCTTGGACCGCGTGCTGAAGGAAGAAGCCCTGAACGGCCGCGGAGAGGATGTACCACCGTTTGTTGACGAAGGTCCCCAGAGCCAAGCCGGTGAGGGTGAGCGTAGCCGAGGCGGCACCAAGGCAGCGCTCGATGTCCCACTCACGGTCCAGTTCTACGAGCCGCGCGGGGATGCGGTGGGGCTCGGCGGCGAGGCGGCGGATGCGCGTGACGGTCTTCTCGCGGATCCGCTCGTTCAGCGAGCCTGGGGTGTTGTGGGTGACGCGCTCGGTGGTGGCGGGGAGCCGGAAGGCGACCATGGTCTGCCTCCAAGTTGAAGGACGAGGGCCAGAAGGAGCGTGTGCGGTGGAGCGGGTGGGCGTGCGCGCGATGGGGCGGGTATGAGTTTGGGCTCATGCGCTGGTACGGGAAGGGAGCGACGCGAACCGTGGCCGCGGCGGCTGCCCCGAATGGACGGGCGATCGGTCTACTTGAGACGTCGAGTGCCGCAGCTTGACAATAACGACTTTGTCGTGTTTTGTGGATGTCCCTTTCGCGGTGGGCCAAAGGGTGAAGACGATGACCGCGCCAATGGCGAAGGGAAAAGAGCGACCCCGGGTCTAGCCGGGGCCGTTCTGTTCATGGTTTGCAGGCCGTCGCGCTCAGCGGGCGCGTCGGCGGCGTGAGAGGGCAAGCCCGCCAAGGCCGATCAGCGCGGCGGCGCCGGGCGTCGGCACGACGTTGCCGGTGATGGTGAGGCGGTAGTCGCCATGGTCGGCGACGCGCATCTGGTTGTTCACCCAGGTGTAGGGACCGAAGCCGGCGCCGGTGTTAACGCCGGCGTTGATGTCGTCGAAGCCGTAGTCGTACGCGCCGATGACCAGGAGGTAGTTGCCCGCGGCGAGGTTGCGGACCATGCGGGAGTCGCGGCCGTTGACCGAGCCGTCGGTGCCGAGGTTGAGGCTGTCGTCGTTGTACGGCCCGATGAAGACGCCGCCGTTGGGGGTACCGTCGTCGTGGAAGAGGTAGATCACCGAATCGATGAACGCGCTCTCGCCGTCGCCGTTGACGTCGACCGCTTGGCCGGTGAACTGGCTCAGCTCGAACGACAGCACGTCGATGACGACTTGTCCGGAGCTGGTGACGGTGAAAAGGTGAAAGCCGAGCGAGCTGACGGTCGTCGGTTCGCTGAAGTCTTCGGTCACCAGACTGCCGACGGGAGCGCCGCCGAGCCAGAAGATCGTGTCGTTGAAGACGACGTCTGCGCGGGCAGCGTGCGAGGCGAGCGTAAGGCCCGCGATAGCGGCCACAGAAACGATGCGCGACTTCATGGGTCTCTCTCTCCTGTTGCGGGTGTCATCCCACGACAGTGAAGGTACACCGTCGCCTGGTCGGGTGCAACACGCTCGTTGAATCAACGACATTGTTCGGCGAGATCGGGACGAAGTCCCTAGAAGCTGGGAGAGGCAACAGAGTCACAGGGTTGCTTTGCGGGGAAACCCGGCCGTTCGGACGAGCAGCGTACCGGCTGCCGCGGCAAGAGCGGTCGGGTAGAGGAGCGGTACGAGCCAGTGCGTGGTGCGGTAGCCGGCGATGCTCGTGCTTTGACCGAGCATGAGCCGCCAGTTCCACCGGGTGCTCCAGAGGTTGCCGGCTTTGGCACCGTGCCACCATCGAGCGTCGCTCGCCAAGGGGGGCTCGTGACGGGTGACGGAGAGCGATCCGACGGTAATCTGGAGTGTGAAATCAGCGCTACCGGCCGGAACGACCACGCCGATGGCTTTGTCGGAAAGTCCGGACCAGATCCAGAGGCCGATGGCCGCAGGCACGAAGGCGAGCAGGCACCAGCCGGCGAACCGCCGCTTGCTGCCGGAGCGGGACCCGCCCAGCGGGAGGCTGCGTCCTGCTGTGTTGCTGCTCGGCGCGTCCACGCTTGATGGTACAGGGCGGCGCCGGCAGCGTGACGGGTCGACGCGGAGCAGAGCGAGCGTCAGTGGATCCTGCCCACAAGGCTGGCGATGACCGTGATGAGCTCGGCGGGTTCGGCGGGCTTGGCGATGTGCGCCTGGAACCCGGCCTTGAGGGCCCTGGTTCGGTCCTCGCTGCGGGCGAAGGCGGTGAGGGCGATCGCCGGAAGGCGCGCCGGCGTACCGCGGCCCTCTTCGATTTGGCGAACCTTGCGGATGAAGGCGTATCCGTCTTCATCGGGCATGCCCACGTCGCTGACGATGACCTCCAGCGACGGGTCACTCTGGAGGCGAACAAGGCCCTCAGTGCTGGAGGCGGCGGTCACGACGTGGGCTCCGGCCTTTGAAAGGACCAGCGAAAGCAACTCGCGGGTGTCCAGGTCGTCATCAACCAGAAGGATGCGGACGCCGTCCAGGGGCGCTGAAGGAGCCGCCCTCGAAGGTGTCGGTGCGCCGTCGATCACGTCGCGATCCTCGTGGACGCGCTGGGTGACCGGCGCGGCGGCGAGCGGGAGCGAGACGGTGAATGTGGAGCCTAGTCCTTCACCTTCGCTGCGGGCGCTGACGGTGCCGCCGTGAAGCTCCGTAAGGTGCCGGACGATCGAGAGTCCGAGGCCGAGCCCGCCGTGGAGCCGGGTCGTGGAAGCGTCCTCCTGGCGGAAGCGATCGAAGATGTAGGGGAGGAACTCGCGGCTGATGCCTTTGCCATTGTCCCGGACGGTGAGCTCGGCGTGCGCCCCTGTGCGCTTCAGCGAGACGCGGACCTCGGCGGCGCCGCCGCCGGGCGTGAACTTGATGGCGTTGGAGAGGAGGTTCCAGGCGATCTGCTGGAGGCGTGCGGCGTCGCCGCGGACCAGGGCGCCGCCGTCGAGCTCGGTCACAAGCCGTACACCCTTGGCTTCTGCGGCGGGTCGAACGATCTCGATGGCGGCGCGGAGGACGGCGGCAAGGTCGACGGGCTGGACGTCGAGCCGCAGCTTGCCTGCGACGATCCGGCTGACGTCGAGGAGGTCGTCGATCATGCGGGCCTGAGCCCGGGTGTTGCGCTCGATGACTTCGAGGCCGTAGGCCGCGTCGGGCCGGGCGGGGTCGGCGCGGAGGAGGTGCGTCCACCCGAGGATGGAGCTGATCGGGGTGCGCAGCTCGTGGGAGAGGGTGGCCACAAAGTCGTCCTTGACGCGGCTGGCGCGTTCGGCCTCGGCGCGTGCGCGGCGTTCGCTGTCGAGCAGGGCGGTGCGCTGCTCGGCGAGGGTCTGCAGCTCAGCGGTCCGCTCCTGGACGCGGCGCTCGAGCTGCTCGGCGGAGCGACGGAGCTGCTCCTCGGCCTTCAGGCGCTCGACCACTTCGCTGTTGAGCTGGTCGTTGGCGACGCGGAGCTGTGAAGGGCTGGGAAGGAGCAGCGCTTTGTTGACCAGCGGCCACAGCAGGATGGCGGTGGCGATGGAGACCAGGCCGGTGAGGAGCTTCACGATGCCGTCGATCCGGTAATAGGGTTTCCAGATCGCCATGAGGCCGAAGACGTGCGTGGTGCCGCACGCGAGGATGAAGGTTGCGAAAAGGACGAACATCCAGTTGAAGGCAAGGTCCTTGCGACGACGGACAAAGTAGATAAGGGCGAGAGGGATCGAGAAGTAGGCGAGAGCGATCATCGCGTCGGACACGATGTGGAGCCAGACGACGTCGTTCTCGTCGTTCATGCAGACGCGGCGGGGAGTAAAGACCTCGGTGAGGCTGGACCAGAAGCCGCCGTGCGCCGCGCCGGCATCGGCGCCGCCAGCGCCTGACTGGTGGACGTGCCCTGCGCCGCCTGCTTCCCGCGTTGCCGCGGCGACGGCGTACCCGCAGTAGTCAAGGCCCTGCATGGGTGGGGCTTGCATGGCGCGAGCGTATCCGGGTGGGGCCGTTCATGGAAGTGCCTTACACCTGGGGGCCGCCCTGAGCGGCTAACGTTTCTTCATGTCTGTGCCAACCACGTACGACATCCACACCGACATTCCGTTTCCGGCCCTGTCGCTCATCGACGCGGGCAGACTGGCGGCGGGTTCGCCGAGCAAGTGGTGGAACCAGTCGCTGGCCCGCGTCAACGACTGCGTCATCAGGCTGGGCGTGTTCGAGGGCGAGTTTCACTGGCACAAGCACGACCGGGAGGACGAGTACTTCCACGTCGTGGAGGGCGAACTGCTGCTGGACCTTGAACCGGTGGGAGGAGACGCAGCGGCCCTTGCCGGCAACGGGCGCACGGCCGTGCCGGGCCGCACGGTGGCGTTGAAGCCGGCACAAGGGATGCTGGTGCCGCGGAACGTCGTGCACCGCACCCGTGCGCCGGCGCGCACGGTGGTGCTGATGTTCGAGGCGGCGACGGTCACGCCGACTGGCGACTGAAAACCCGGCGGTCGCGGCGGCTTACCGGGCGGTGAGCGTCGCCTCGCGGTCGCGGTCCTGGCGCTCGGCGCGCTTGCGCATCGCCTCGTCAAGGATGCGCTTACGGAGGCGGACGATCTTGGGGGTGATCTCGACCAGCTCGTCGTCCTCGATGTACTCCAGGGCTGCTTCGAGGCTGAGCTTGCGGGAGCCCTTGAGCACGACCGTGGCTTCCTTCGCCGAGACGCGGAAGTTGGTGAGCTGCTTCAGGCGCGTGATGTGGAACGGCAGGTCGTTGTCGCGGTTGTGCTCCCCGATGATTTGGCCGGGGTAGACCTTCTCGCCGGGGAGGACGAAGAGGACGCCGCGGTCGGCGGCGAGCTCGCAGGCGTAGGTGGTGACTTCGCCGCCTTCGGTCGCGATGAGGACGCCCTGCTGGCGATGGGGGGTCTCGCCGATGGCGGGTGCGTACTTGAGAAACGAGGAGTGCATGACGCCCTCGCCCTGGGTGGCGGTCATCACGCGCGAGCGGAGGCCGATGATGCCCTTGGCGGGGATCTCGAAGGTGAGCTGTGTGTGGCTGTCGGACCGGTTGTCCATGTTCTTCAGCTCGGCCTTGCGGGAGCCGACGAGCTCCATGACCGAACCGACCGCGTGGGGCGGGACGTCGATGACCAGGAGCTCGACCGGCTCGTGCACGACGCCGTCGACCTCGCGGGTGATGACCTCGGGCTTGCCGACGCTGAGCTCGAAGCCCTCGCGGCGCATGGTCTCGATGAGGATGCCCAGGTGGAGCAGGCCGCGGCCCGAGACGGCGAACTCGTCGCCGCTGCGGCCCGGGGCGATGCGCATGGCGACGTTGGTCTGGGCCTCGCGCTCCAGGCGCTCGCGGATCTGGCGGCTGGTGACCTTGTCGCCGTCTGTTCCGCCGAAGGGAGAGTCGTTGACGCGGAAGACCATGGTGATGGTCGGCTCGTCGACGGTGACGGGGGGGAGTGCGCTCACGTGCTCGGGGTGGCAGACGGTGTCGCCGATCTCGACGCTCTCGAGGCCGACGATGGCGCAGAGGTCTCCGGCGTGCACTTCGTCGGTCTCGATGCGGCCGAGGCCCTGGAAGCGGTAGAGCTTGCCGACGCGGCTGTTGACCTTCTTGCCCTCACTGCCGTCCCTGGTCTGGCGGACGCTGGTGACCTGCTGGCCGGTCTTGATAAAGCCGGAAGCAACGCGACCGATGCCGATGCGGCCGACGTAGTCGTTGTAGTCGAGCGTTGTGACCTGCATCTGCAGCGGCTTGTTGGGGTCGTCCTGAGGGGACGGAACCTTCTTCACGATCGCCTCGAAGACGGGGCGGAGATCGCCGCCGGTCTTGGCGCCCGACGCGGCTTCCATCGCCTCCTCCGGCGTGTTGTACGCCCAGCCTTCACGGGCGGAGCCGTAGACGATGGGGAAGTCGAGGGCGAGCTCTTCAGCGCCGAGGTCGACCATGAGGTTGAAGACCTCGTGGAGGACCCACTCCGGGCGGGCGCCGGGGCGGTCGCACTTGTTGACGACGACGACGGGCTGCAGGCCGGCCTCCAGTGCCTTGCTGAGCACGAAGCGGGTCTGAGGCATGGGACCGTCGAAGGCGTCGACGACCAGGAGGCAGCCGTCGGCCATGCGGAGGACGCGCTCGACCTCGCCGCCGAAGTCGGAGTGGCCCGGGGTGTCGATGATGTTAATGAGGAACGGCTCGGTCTGGCCCTCGGGCACGTACTGAACGGCGCAGTTCTTGGAGAAGATGGTGATGCCCCGCTCGCGCTCGAGCGGGTTGGAGTCCATGATCAGGCCGTGTTGGCCGCCCTGGAGCTTCTCGAGCTCACCGGAGCGGAACTGGCCGCTCTGGAAGAGGAGCTTGTCGACGAGGCTGGTCTTGCCGTGGTCGACGTGGGCGATGATGGCGACGTTGCGGATGCGGGCTGGGGGGAAAGTAGACATAAGAAAAATCGCGAATCGAATGGCAGATAGCGAAGCAGGAACAGGAACCGGCGACTGCGTGAAGGGAGATAGGGGATGGCTCGGGGCGGCCCGTCCACGGTGGGGGAGAGGGGGTAGGGTTTGTACGGGGCCTTAGGGGTGGCCGCGGGCGGGGGAGTCTAGACGCGCGACGGCTCCGGTTCACCCCTTGCAAAGTGAGCGTTTGGCGATTGGGGGTGGATGGTGAACGTGAGTGGGTCCGCGTTCGGCGTGTCGGCTCTCACGCGGTTGAGCCTTGCCCGGCTTTGCCGACGGCAGCAGGAGCGCGTCCGCTACGCTTGGCCCTGTGTTGTGGCCGTGGGTGCTGATCGCGTTGGCGGTGGGGTTGCTGATGGGGGCGGCGGTTGCACGCTCGGTGCACATTCGTGAGTCGCGCAGGCTGAAGGAGGCCGAGGACCGTGCGCGGCGGTCGGAGCGGCTGGCCGAGCTTGGGGCGATGACCGGCGGGCTCGCGCACGAGATCAAGAACCCGCTCTCGACCATCGGGCTCAACGCGCAGCTCATCGCCGAAGGGATCGCGGAGCTCCGCGTGGGACCGGAGGACGAGGACGCCAAGCCGCGCCTGATCAACCGGGTCGGTGCGCTGCGGCGGGAAACGGAGCGGCTCCGCGGCATCCTGCAGGACTTTCTGGAGTACGCGGGCTCGGTGCGCCTGGAGAAACGCCCGACCGACCTGAACGCGGCGGTTGTCGAGCTGGTGGATTTTCTGACGCCGGAGGCGGAGCGCGCCGGGGTGCGGCTTCGCGCCGACTTGGCGCCGCAGATGGTGGTCGCACCCGTGGACACGCGGCTGCTGAAGCAAGCGCTCCTGAACCTGCTGCTGAACGCGATCCAGGCGGTCAAGGGCGCGGGCGGGGGGGCCGACGGCGCGCCGTTCAAGGGGGAGGTGATCCTGCGCACCAGCATCGAAGGAAAGATGGACGCCGGGGGCAAGGTGACGCCCGCCGCGGCGGCGGTGCGGGTCATCGATACCGGTCCGGGGATCGCCCCCGAGACGCTGCCGCGGATCTTTCAACCGTACTTCACCACCAAGGGTGGCGGGACGGGGCTGGGGCTTCCGACGGCGCGGAGGCTGATCGAAGAGCACGGGGGGACGCTCACGGTCGACAGCGCGGTGGGGCGCGGTACGACGTTCACCGCGATGCTCCCGCTGGGGGATGCGCCGTGAGCAGCGCGGGTGTTGCGCCCGGCGCGGCGATGAGCGAGGCGGCGGCGGTGGCGGAGCACCGGCGTCTGCACATGACCCGCGACCTGCGCCGCGTGGTGCGCGACGGGTGTGCCTGGGCCGGGATGATGGGGTTCGGAGAGCACTTGTTCCAGGCGATGGTGCTGGCGCTGGCGCTTGGAGAGAGGGCGGCGTCGATGGCGGCGGTGGTCCCGGCGTTCATCGGGGC
>DASPMT010000364.1:0-7584 GCA_035626935.1 Phycisphaerales bacterium
TGCGCGGGGATGGCACCCGGCATCGGGCTAGCAATGGCCCTCGGCAAGCCGGCTCAGCCTATCGAGTTCGGCGCAATCGACGGCAAGCCCGTGCGCATCATCATCATGCTGGCAAGCGCGCCCGACCGCAACAGCGACCACATCCAGGCGCTCGCCCGTGTCAGCCGTCTGATGACCATGGCCGACTTCCGCGAGCGCATCTACGCCGCCGATACGCCCGAAGAGATCTACAACCTCATCAAAGAGCGGGAAGGGCGCTGAGCCATGGGCGGCTTGGAAGCGACCGGCGCCGTCGACCCAGCCACCGGCGGAGGCAAGGACGCCGTTGATCCGATCGCCGCGACCGACGCGTACCTGCGTGAGTCGATCGACCGCCTCTCCCTCCCGGCCAACCTGCACGACGCTGTGCTTTACTCCCTGCTAGGGCCTGGTAAGCGCTTGCGTCCTCTGCTGGCGTGGCGGTCATGCCAGGCCGCCGGGGGCAGGGGGCCAGAGGCACTCCCCGCCGCGGCCGCCGTGGAACTCGTCCACGGCTTCAGCCTCGTGCACGACGACCTGCCGGCGATGGACGACGACGACCTGCGGCGCGGCCGCCCGACGCTGCACCGGCACACCTCCGAAGCAATGGCAATCCTCGCCGGCGACGGCATGCTGACGTTCGGCTTTGGCGTCCTGTGCGACCGTGTGAACGACCCGCGCCTCGCCGCCCGCCTGTGCACGGAGCTGGCCCGCGGCACAATGGGCATGATCGTCGGGCAGGTCTACGACACACTGGGCGGCGGTGCGCTCGATGCTCCGCTTCCGCCTGCCGATCGACTCGTCCGCATCCACGCGAACAAGACCGGCGCTCTGATCAAGGCCTCATGCCGGATGGGTGCTCTTTGTGCCCAAGCCTCCGACCGTACATTGGAATTGATCGAGCGTTACGCCGACGCGGTAGGCCTGATGTTCCAAATTGTCGACGACATCCTCGACGTTACCCAGCAGCCCGGGCATGTCGGTAAGCGTACGGGTAAGGACGCCGGGGCCGGCAAGATGACCTATCCCGGCGTGCTCGGACTCGAAGCCTCGCTCGACCAGGTAAGGCGGCTGGAAGGAGTGGCGCTCGAGGCCGCTGGCGCGCTGGGTGATGCCGGGTCGCCATTGGCCGAACTCGCACGCAGCATGGCCGTGCGCACCCGCTAAACTCCGGTCGCCCGAAGGGTTTTTCTAGCCGCCCTCGCGGCGTTCTCGGCACAAGTCGACAAGTTAATACGGATCGATGCGCAGCCCGGCCCTGTTGATAAACTGCATTATCGCGCATGCGCCCCTTGCACCCCGAACGCGACCGCCCTTACATCAGTCGGACCAGACGCGTGCAACAAGACCTGCTGATCACCACCATACAGACGCTGGCGCGGGCCCGGAACCTCGACGACGTCACCGCCGCCATCCGCGCTTCGGCGCGCCGGCTCATCGGCTCCGACGGGGTCTGCTTCGTGCTCCGTGACGGCGACTCCTGTCACTACCTCGACGAAGACGCCATCGGCCCGCTCTGGAAAGGACAGCGCTTCCCGCTGGAGACGTGCCTGACCGGCTGGGTGATGCTTAACGAGAAGCCGGCGGTGGTCCCCGACATCTTCGCCGACGAGCGCATCCCGCACGCGGCCTACGCGCCCACATTTGTCAAGAGCCTGGCGGCGGTGCCGATCCGCCGGCACAACCCCATCGGCGCGATCTCGGCCTACTGGGCGCGCAAGCACACCGCGACTGCGGAGGAGATCGAGACGCTCCAGACGCTGGCCGACGCTTCGGCCTCGGCCCTCGAGAACGCCCGCCTGCTGCTGGAGCTCGACACTGCCCGCGTGCACGCCCTGCGGAAGGCCGCGGAGATCCGGGACCTGTTCGAAGAGGCGCAGACGCAGCTCCGCCAGCGCGAAGAGGCCGAGACTGCGCTGCGCCACGCCCAGGAGCGGCTGCAGCTCGCCCTCGACGCAGGGAAGATGGCCGTGTGCGAGTGGTCCGCGGACGAGGCGGGTCCCATCTGCATCAACACCGTCGACCGCGCGGGCGGAGTTGGGATCCCCCCGCCCCCCGGTCTGGAGGCGCTCACACGCTCGGCCGAAGCCGTCCACCCCGACGATCGCGTACTCCTCCGCCGCGCGATCCGCGCCGCGTTCAACTCAGGCACGACGTTCGAACACGAGTTCCGAGTAAGCAAGCCGAGCGGCGGGTCGGTGCGCTGGGTGCGCGGCACGGGCCAGGTTCTCCCTTCGCGCGACGGGCAGCAGCGCATGGTGGGCGTGATCCAGGACATCACCGAACGCCGCCGCCTGATGGTGGAGCTGGCGCTCGCTCAGAAAATCGAGAGCATCGGTCGCCTCGCCGGCGGCGTGGCGCACGACTTCAACAACGCCCTCACGGCCATCACGGGCTCGGTGGAGCTCGCCCGCCGCAGCGCCTCCCCCCAGGCCGCGACGGACCCGGCCGTGCGCTCGGCGCTCGACACCGTCGCCCAAGCAGCCGATCACGCCGCGGGCCTGACCCGACAGCTCCTGGCCTTCGCCCGCAAGCAGGTGCTCGAGCCGCGCGTTGTCGACCTCAACGACCTGGTGCGCGGCACGCAGTCGATGATCGCCCGCTTGGTCAGCGAGCGGATCGACGTGCGCATGCAGCTCGAGCCCTGCCCGTGCCGCGTGCTGGTCGACCCGGGCCAGATCGAGCAGGTGCTGGTGAACCTGTCGATCAACGCGCGCGACGCGATGCCGTCTGGCGGCAAGCTGACGTTCGCGACCAGCATCGTCAACATCTTCCCGAGCGACGCGACCTACCTGGCGGACCTCAAGCCGGGGCGCTACGCGGTGCTGAACGTCACCGACACCGGCGTCGGCATGGACCAGTCGGTCCAGACCCACGTGTTCGAGCCGTTCTTCACCACCAAGGCCGCCGGAAGCGGCACAGGCCTTGGGCTGGCAACCGTTCACGGCATCGTCAAGCAGCACGGCGGGCACATCCTCCTCTACAGCGAGCCCGGGCGCGGAACCAGCTTCCGCATCTTCCTTCCCATCGCCGGCGCCGAGGCCGAGATCGCCGCCAAGCCGCAGTCCGCCCCGCAGCAGGAGCGCGGCAACGAAACCGTGCTCGTCGTTGAGGACGACACCCTCGTGCGCGGCGTCGCTGTTGCCGTCTTCAAAGCCGCCGGTTATTCCGTCATCGAAGCGCCCAGCGGCGAAGCCGCGGTAGAAGTCGCCCGACACGCCGGCCGACCGATCCATCTGATTGTGACCGACATGGTCATGCCGGGGATCAACGGCCGGGAGACCGTCGACGCGCTCTCGGCGTTCCTGCCGGGCGTGCGATCGATCATCACGTCAGGCTACTCCGAAGATGTCGCGATGGGGAACTCGCAGCCCCAGCCGAACTCGGTGTTTCTCGCAAAGCCGTACACCCCAGCGTCGCTGCTGGCCGCCGCTCGCGGATTGCTGGACGGCACCGCGGTTCGCTGACGCGTCGGCGGTGCCGTCCGAGCCCCCGGAGATGGGGATAAACAACCCATGGTTACGTGCGCCAAAGCCATGTAGTGTCTTGCTGCCAGCGTCAATGACGGCGCGGCAGCAAAGGGACCGACCATGGAAATACTGCCTGCAGGGACGCACTGCGAAGACGCCCAGGCTTGGGCGCTCGCGTACATCGACGCGGTTGTGAAGGCTTCGGAGCGCAGCAACAGCGCCGCTTCGGCGGCCCTGGCTCGCGGCGCCGCTGCGGCAGCGGTAGAGGCACGGCGCAACGAGCGCCGGTGCACTTCGGCTCCCCGCTTATCGTGCGTCGCCGGTCGGGCAACGACGCTCGGACGGTGACAGCGACATCTGTGCGCGACGCGCAGAGGAGAGCCGGCCCGGAGGGTCGGCTGACGGCCGAGGTGGTTCGTGGACCGGCCGCACGGGCAAGGACGCCCGCGCGAACGCGGCAAGGACGCCGCTGGCGGCAAGCCGGACCGCGAACGACCAGTTACAGCAGCCTCGATTCACAGGGCCATCGACGACAGCCGACGGGGCCGGATCACCAACATGGGGTACATGACCCATGGAGACGCCTTCATCCACGAAGTAATGTGTCTCCGTCACGCGACCGCGTGCGTGGAAGCACGAGGTCACCAGCTCAATGAACACCCCAAAGAACAATCAGAACCGAGCCTCCATGACGGAGCTTG
Source organism: Phycisphaerales bacterium (assembly GCA_035626935.1). Taxonomy (GTDB): domain Bacteria; phylum Planctomycetota; class Phycisphaerae; order Phycisphaerales; family UBA1924; genus JAJTGZ01. The sequence goes on from DASPMT010000364.1 coordinate 4,190, forward strand.
TGCGGGCCTACATCGAAGTGCTCGTTTCATCTCACACCCGTGGAGATTCGGCTGCCGGTGGCGCCTTCGCCCGCGGCATGGTCCTCTGCCCCGTCGAAGTCCGGCCCCGAGTTCGGCCGGTGCCCGATCGGGTGGCCCGCACCGGACGTCTGTCGGTCCGCTGAGCACGGCCGCGCCCTACCTCAACAGCTCCAGCACTTGGGCGTGCAGCACCGGGTTGGCCGCGACGCCGTCACCGCCGTCAATCCGTTCTTCCCCTTTCCAGGACGTGAACACCCCGCCCGCTTCCCTGAAGATCGTGGGGAACGGCCCGTTGTCCCACGGGTTCATCACCGGGTCGATCGCCAGGTCGATGCGCCCCGTCGCCGCCAGCGCAAAGAGGTAAGCGTCCGACCAGCCCCGCACCGATCCGACTGCGCTGTTGAGCCGATCGAGCGTCGCGGTGCGCCCGCTCTTCCTGTAATAGTCGAACGACGTCGTGCACATCAGTGCCCGGTCCAGCCGGTCGCAGGCCGACACGCGCGCAGGCGAACGCAGCAACTCTCCCGCCGAACCGCGACGCTCCCACCATGCCCCGCGGCCCTGCGTCGCGTGCACCCGCTCGCTCAGGGCCGGCAGGTCGATCACGCCGGCGACCGACCGCCCCTCGTGCTGCAGTCCGATCAGCACCGCGTAAAGCGGCACGCCGTGAGCGAACGAACGCGTGCCGTCGATCGGATCGACCCACCACGTCCACCCCGAACGCCCCTCGCGCGCGCCGTGCTCCTCCCCCACCACCGCATCCTCGGGAAACGAACCCTCGATCAGCCCGCGGATGATCAGCTCTCCCTGACGGTCCGCCTCCGTCACCTCCGTTGCGTTGGACTTCCAATCCACCGCCAGTGTCTCGCGCTGGTAGAACGTCAGCGAGTGCTCACCCGCCCGGGCGGCGGCCTCGAGCATCAGTTCGGAACGGAGGCTCAACTCACGCTCGTCCACGCGCTTCCTTTCTTAAGAGGATGATCAAGGTCGGCCCCCCCAGCAGGGCTGTGAGCACCCCCAGCGGCATGCGCCCCGCTCCGGGGCTGATCGTGCGCACGAGCGTGTCCGCCGCGACGATAATGGCGGCTCCGGCGATCGCCGCCGCCGGGAGGAGGAGTGCGTGACGGGATGCACCACCCTGCGGCCCGAGCGTGATCCGCGCCGCGTGCGGGGCGACCAGCCCGACGAAGCCGACCGGTCCCGCGATCACCACCGCCACGGTCGTGAGACCGCCCGTCGCCAGCAGCGCCGCGAGGCGCACCCGCGGAACATCAACACCGACGCTGACCGCCTCGTCGTTTGGCAGCGCAAGCGCGTCGAGCGTGGGCCCGGCCGCCGCGATCGTGGCCACCGCGACCGCTACGACGCCGGCCGCGGCGGCCGTCCATGTCCACGGATAGTCGTCGCTGAGGCTCCCCATCAACAGCTTCGCGGTCCCCCAGCCGGCGTCGGGAAGCAAGTACTGCAGGAACATCACGCCGGCGCCGCAGAGGATGCTGATGACCACGCCGGTCAGGAGCAGCGTCACCGGCTCGGCCGGGGAGCCGGTCGCGGCCCGTGCCTTCCCTCCAAGGACGGTCCACCCCGCCGACGCGACCAGCACAGCAAGCACCGCGGCCGCGCCCGCCGCCGCCGGAACAAACTGCCACGCTGCGCTCGTGGCCAGCGTCACCCCGATCACGCTCCTGGCCGACAGATAAAGGTTGAGCATCACGCCGAAGCTCGCCCCCGACGAAACACCAACGACGTCGGGGGAGGCGAGCGGATTGCGGAGAAGGGTCTGCAGGATGACGCCCGCCCCTCCCAGGGCCGCGCCAACCGCTAGGCCCGAAAAGAGCCGCGAGAAGCGGATCGACAAAAGTGCCGGATTGTCGGTCCACGAGAACCCACCCGTGCTCGCCGCGAGCAGGCGCAGGACGCACACCGCCACCAAGGCGATCGTCAGGATGGCCAGAACCACAACCGCCCGCTTCATGGCTGGAGCGTACCGGGACGGCGGCCAAGAGGCCGGACCCCGCTGAAAGCCCGAACTCTACCGCGATCGGCAGTTTCCCCGGGCCGGCAGGCACCCTTCCCCTCCGACCACGTGCCACCTACGCTTGGCCCCCGCCTTTCCGGAGTCCCCCCGTGGCCGAACAGTCCTTTGCGATCCGTCTCGTCACCCCCGCCGGCAAACTCCTCGACGGCCAGGCGACCTACGCCAGCGTGCCCGCACACGACGGCCTGATCGGCTTCGAGGCCAACCGTGCGCCGATCGTCTTCGAACTCGGGCTCGGTGAGATGCGGGTCGACTTCGCTAACGACGGCAAGGGGACCGGCGGCGGCAGCCGCAGCTACCTCATCGAAGACGGCTTCGGCCAGATGGCCAACAACAAGCTGACCGTGCTCACCACCAAGGCATGGCCGGCCGAGGACCTCGACGCCGCATCGGCCCAGGCAGAGTTGAACGCTGCCGAGTCGCGCAAGGCTGACACCGCCCGCGAGATGGCGGCCCTCACCCGTGACCGCGACCGCGCCCGCGCCAAGGTCCGCCTGGCGCAAGGCGCAGCCGGTAAGGGCATTTGACCCCGGCTACGACGGTGCACGCTCGCTGCCGGCCGATCCGCGCATGCACCAGCGGTTGATCAGGTGACGAAACCCCGGTGCCTGCAGGCTGGCGTACTGCAACGCTGCGATCCGTCCGTCGTTGCGGAACACCATGACCACGTGCGACCGTTTCACACCTGCTATCAGCACGACCGAGTCGTCGGGTGTGAAACGGCGCTCCCCTCGCAGGTTTGCATGGACGAGACAGCGCGGCGTGACGAGCGCGACGCTCCCCGGCGGCCGCACCAAACCGAACGCGACCAGCAGCGCCACCGCGTTGAGCACGGCTATCGCTCCCAGCAAGTAGCCCCACGGCGGGAGCCCGACCGCGCCGAGCCCTCTCAGGCTCAAGAAGGCTGTCACCTGGGTAAGCAGCGGGACCGCCAGCGCCGCAACCAGCCAGCGCGGCGCGTGGCGCGCCCGGCCCTCGTATGCATCACACTCCTCTGACAGTGTGCCATCATCCACCGGTTCCGCCGCTGCCGTCCCCATGATGATGACCGTCGACGCCCCCGGCGGAATCGCCGCGAGACAACGCGCAACGGCCTCGCCCCGCAGGCGCGACCCCGCGCCGTACGCGGCGCTGTAGAAGCTCGCCGCGGCGCGTTCATGGGCGGTGCGGCCCGGCTCCGCGGCCCAGCGCTTGTAAAAGACCCTCATCCGCCGGCTGAACCAACGGCGCAGCACCACAAGGCCCGCGGCGGTCAGAGCCAGCGTCGTGCCCGCGACGACCAGTGCCGCCTGCAAGTCCGGCACCGGCACCCCGAGTGCCGCCGCCAGACCGGGCC